>CAYUMZ010000234.1:0-3449 GCA_964446105.1 uncultured Gammaproteobacteria bacterium
TTAGCATCAGCACTACTTGCAGCATTATGCGCCTTCAGAGCAGTTTGAAAATTCAACGCTTCCTGATTTCCTGCTTTTGCTGCAGCTTCAGTCAACGTCATCGGTTTAGGTGGTTCAACTTTAGATGGCGCAGGACCTACAGTTCTATGTGATATCCATTCCGGAAGCGTAGCTCGCATACCTTGAGCAGCGAGCCCAGCCGCACCTTTCACAACGGCTCCAGCAATGCCCCTAGCACTCAAATCCAATTTCGCTTTTTCTTTTTCTTCATTAGCTGCTTTTTGTAATTCTTTCAAAGCATCTCTAATAAAATCCATTTTACCACCGCAGGGAGTGTCAGCTTTTTTAGGATTCTTATCCATTAATTGCTTTATATATTTTCCATTTACAGCCAATTCTTGATCTAATGCCTTATGCAATTCTTTAATAATTTCCCCATGGTTGTTGGCAGCAACTTTCCACATCACGTCTAGAATAGGGTGCTGATCAGCACCACGCGTAAATTGTATTTTTCCTCTATCTGGAATAAAACCCGAATCCAGGAGCTTTTTCGATATATCAATACAATCCTTAGCCCACTGATCCCTGTCTGCTGCGTTTTTTTCCGCAATTTCTTTTGCAGCCTCTGATTTTCTTCTATCGTTACCCATACAACCCTCCATCGCGGCGAACAACCGCGTATTTTCTGAATGTACACGATTTCTCTCTAACCACTTTAGGTATAGCGTATATTTGAAATTCGGGTGTTTAAAGAGATGCTTATGAGATGATAGGCGTGAATCTCTGTACTTTTAGCGGTAATTCTGTTAGGATCCAACACATTCATTAACGTGATAATGTACGCAGTAATTCTCTTGCTTTTAACATCTGATTTTGGGGGTGCACAATGACTGAGAAAGAAATTAGTTTGATTCCCTATGCTTTAAAGGATAAATACGATAATAACAACTACCTGCCTCTTAACCAAATGCTTGCGCGCGCAATCGTGGCTCGAGACAATCATAATATGTGTTTTTTGTATCGAGAAGGAGCAACTTTCAGCGCTGTGATAGACGAGACAACCGGTGAAACTCCTCTTGATGCACTAGTAATGTGTGAAAAGCTTGAATTAATTGATGAGGCTCTGCACCGTTGTACTGAGGCAGAAAGAGTTGTTTATGAACAAAAAAGGAGAACATACCTAGATAAAAAAGCATATCCTGTCATTAGCGCGTATTTCGATTCTCCTAATGCCCAAAACTCAAACCAAGTTGACCAAAGCTCTCAAAACGCTTCGCCTCAAGGAGTAGCATCAGAATCAGAGGTTACAACTATTGTGTTTACAGATATTCTTTCGCTTGAAGCGATTGCTGCTGCTATCTGCATGCGTAATGATCATCAGGATAACAAAACTCTTAGTACGATACTGGCGTACGCCATTGAGCGCGGTAATATTGAAAGAGCCTGTCTCTTGATACAAAATTCAGCCCAGTTGGATTGTATGCTTGATAATGGACTGACACCTCTTGATTATCTCCCCCGCTGTGAGCATGCTAACCTTGTAAAAATCGTATTGAATTATTGTAGTGATGAGCAAAAAGCTGCTTATAATCAAAAAAATCCAATCCATAAAGCTGAAATTGCACCCGCTAAAGCACCTGCTTCAGCAGTAAAACTATCAGCTAACAATTTTCATCAATCTGCAGGAGTTTCTGCAAAGCGAAGCACACAAGCTACTGCTGCTCCGCAATCTAGACAGGCTAGCGGCTGTACAATCTGTTAATGCACGCTTTAATATTGCATAAATATACTAGGGTCATCTAAAAAAACTCTACTCTCATCTTTTTGAGATCTGCTTCCATTGATAGCTCATCATTATTCGTAAGAGCATCTTCTTCATCAGCTAAAAAAAGATTTCGGCGCGCAATACTTTCAGGTTGATGAGTGGATTCTGCTTGTGCGTATTCTTCTCGATAATCTTGTAGCCACTCTTGAGGGGACAGTTCTTCTGTTATCCACGGTGGATTCACACGTAAACCGTGTTTATAAAAACAGATTTTATGTTTAAGTTGATCATAATTAATAGCAACATAACGAAGCTCACTGGAGGTGTAACTGTTATAACCCTTGTGATTCTGTTTTCTTCCATGTCGTGTTTTATTTAAATCTAACCCATCTAAACAAAAATGAATCATACCGGGATAGTTTTCAATTGCGAGATAACAGGATACTAATAATTTACTCCGTTCTTTCGATGAGGGACTCAAAGTTTGGTCAGTGATATCGGTAAAACACGGCGATGACAGTAAAACTTGAGCATGATTCTTAACAGGTGAGGACTCTCCTTTGACAGGGCTCATACTTAATTGATCATGATAAACGTAATAGGGTTCGAGTGGTCTAACGATCTCATCTAATGTAACATAATGATGTTTTGCATGAAGCATTTTCAGTTTTAATTTCAACTCATCAACAAATTGATATCTTGCTTCTTTCTCTAGACCAAATAAAAGATCTCCGGGTTGAAATTGATCAACCAACTTTGAAGAAATTGTTTTCTGCATAGGTTTCACCTTTTAAAGTTATAGAATATTTTTGGATTAAATAATGCAGAAGATAATCAGTTTAAACAATTGGCAATAAACGCTTATCTAAGCGAGCTTAGTCGCACTTTTTGTCACACTTTGGACTAGATATTGAACAATCCGCTAAATAGAGAACTGTGAATAATTATATAAACAATGAAAAATCCTGATGGTATTTTAATGGCGTGAATTCAATGATTTCATAATCAGCTAAATCATAGATTTTGAATGGATCATTTTTTAAAATATTATCTATCTCAACTCGATCTTTTAATTGCGAAATAATTACACCACCTGATCGTGGAATTCTTGGACCTGATGTAACAAAATAATTTTTTTTATATCCTTCATCAAGATATTGTCTATGAGCGACAACATGTTCATCTATTTTTTCAATAGGGACTTTATAATTAAGTAAAATTACAAACATATACCCAACCCCCAATCTAAAAGATACGACACAGCTAAAAACGCTCATTCTAAATTCTGTGTGTATAAATTTCCAGTCATTTATTGAAATAGCTCAGAAAGACATAACTTAGCGAGCACCTCACTTTGAGCACGAATTTCTCTGACTGCTGTAGTTTCAAATACATTTCCTCTTCGAGGTGGACCTAGCACAAAGATATTCTGAGAGACTACGCCAGCAGCATTAATAATTGCCCCAGATTCCGCCACGTTCAGACCCAATTGAAATTTATTATATTGAGCAAGCCCTTGCGTGATTAATGAATCAATAATGGGATTTAAGTGACCGTGCGTATACTTTTCGGGCCCCGTACAGTTGATAATAAATTCTGCATCTAATTTTTCAGGTTTCTGTTGATGCCGTATCTTAATTAAAATCGATCCCTTTATAACCTCAACAATACGACCAGAAATAAC
>CAYUMZ010000235.1:0-3448 GCA_964446105.1 uncultured Gammaproteobacteria bacterium
CTCATTAATTTAGCTGCCCAACGAGGTTATTTTAATGCAGGAATGACTGAAAATATTTTAACAATTGATCAAAATCCTTACGGCGCTGAAGTCAAGCTAACATTTAATACGGGACCTCGATTTTACTTCGGCGCAGTCACTTTTACTTACACTACAGAACCTAAGAAGCGGCTTTGCGAAACATTTTTACGCCGATATATTCCTTTCAAAAATGGTCAAGCTTACGACAACGACCTTTTAAATAAGTTTCAAGCTAATTTATCCAGTAGTTTATATTTTCAAACAGTAACAATTACCCCACTAAATGAACATCCCAAAGGACTCATTATCCCAATCAGCGTTAAATTAACCGCTCGTAAATCGCAACAATATAATTTTGGTCTCGGATTTGGAACCGATACGGGAATTCGAGGATTAACCGATATTAATTTAAAACCCTTAAATTCGTATGGACATTATGTCAGTTTTAATGGGAAGGCCTCAGGAAAATCTCTCGATAATTCATCCGAGTTTAAAGTCAGTTATAATATTCCAGGAAAAAATCCTAATACAGATTTATATAAGTTAACAGCAGAAACATTTCATAGTGAAGATTCCGAAATCGGTATCACAAACAACTTCAAAATGAATGCCAGTTATACTAATCAAATCTTAACATGGGAACAAACGCTAGGACTAACCTTACTATTAGAACGTTCACGGCCTAATGATAAACCACCTAAAACAACAACATTTTTGATTCCTAATGGTCGGTGGATAAAACTAAAAAGTGATGACCCTGCAGCACCCAACAATGGATATCGTATCAATCTTAGCTTGCGCGGAGCTTCTAAAGCCACAGTAGGCTCTACAGACTTTTTCCAAGCTTACCTTCAAGCAAAATGGTTACGCACTTACAATGATTCTTTTAAAATTGTTGCCCGAGGAGAACTGGGACTTTTAGTCACAGATAATTTAAACACTATTCCGATTTCTCTGCGTTACTATGCCGGTGGCTCTCAATCGGTTCGTGGATACCATTTGAATGAGATCGGGAAAGACGTTAGTGGAAGAACGTTATCTGTAGGAAGTTTAGAATTCCAGCAACGTATTTATCATAATTTCTATTTAGCCGTTTTTTTTGATGCCGGTGAAGTCGGCTCTAGTGTTTTAAAAGATTATCACCGAGGTGTAGGGGGTGGAATCGTATGGCACTCGCCCGTCGGTGCACTCGCATTAACTGTCGCAAATGCTCTTGATAATCCTGACCATCCAACCTTAGTCCAATTTAGCATGGGGCCAGAATTATGAAGAAAGCTCTTAAATATGGAATTCTTGGATTATTTTTTTTCGTTTCTATCCTTTTTATCACACTTTATATCATTATTAGTTCGGAAAACTTCTCTCGTTGGTTTATTAAAACTGTGATCCACTCTACACCCGGTCACTTACATTACGATAAGATCTCTGGACAGTTAAATCATACCATTACACTATCGAATGTCTCATATGAAGATCAAGACAAGAGCTTTGCATTTACAACAAACAAAATGACAGTTCGATGGAACATAAGAGCTTTACTGAAAGGGAAATTATCACTCTGCGATATTAGTATCGACAATATGAAAGTTAAATTAAATAGTGCCCATTCTAATCCGAATAAGACTACCTCTAATATGCCTTTTGAATTTCCATCGTATAGAATACACATTAAGAATTCAGAAATTAATAACTTGAGCATAGAGAGCGCTCTATACAACACACCGATTATCCTTCAAAATATCCGTTTCAATGCAAAAATATATCCAGAACTTTTAAGTGTACAATTTATGACTCACATGACGAGTCCGACCCCCATGCATATCCGCTTAGAAACGTCTGGTAAGCCAACTCAATACTTCTTTACCACAGTCATTGATCAAGATAAAAATCATTGGTCTCTGCAGGGAGAAGGAGACTTAAAACATTTACAATTCCATACAAAAGAAAACCAGCTTCTGGGTGGAACATTCAAAGTGATAGGCGATGTCGCTTTTGGAGAAAAATTGAGCTGGCATGCTGATGTTGATGTTAAAGGTGTAGACCCAGAACCTTTTTTCCAACAATGGCCTGGAAAAATTAATTTCTTGTTGAATGCACGAGTTGAAAAAGAGATCACTAATATTGATCTAACTCATTTAAATGGCACGCTAAAAAAACAACCATTATCCGGTGATCTTCATTATCAACATACCGCAGATCAATTTCACACGATTAATTCAGATTTGCATTTCGGTAATGCGCATTTTAAAGCCAACGGCAAATTAAATCACCTCATCGATTTACAATGGGATATTAATATTCCAAAACTTCATGATATTTTAGAAGAATATGGCATTAGTGGCTCTCTCGTAAGCCAAGGTTCTCTGAAGGGCGATAGAGAAATGCCCAATATGCAATTGAGCGCACAAGCACAACAACTCCAATTAGATCACTGGTCCATTAATCAACTCAACCTCAAAGCGTTCTATCAAAACAATAATACACCCATGAATTTTCAATTTGATATCAACAATATCAAACATGATGAGAAGGTCGTGGGTAATTTACACGGAATTGTGAATGGAACCATGAGTCAAAACGCTATCCAATTGATTTATGCTAATGAGAATGCTCTCGTTAAACTCAATGCTAAGGGGGAATATTCAAATCAACAATGGCAAGGCTCCTTAAACACTATTTCTATCCAATCATCAAACGCACATAACTGGCATTTGCAAACGCCAACCCCCCTTTTACTCAGCAAAGAGACATTAGAAATTTCGCCATTTTGCTTATTGAATAATAAAGTTAAATTCTGCATGTCTAGCCAATGGCAAAAAGGTAAAACATTCACGGCCGATATCAAAGGAGAAAAAGTGCCTCTGGATGTATTCAATCCCTGGTTAGGAGATTTCACTTTGCACGGTGAGGTCAATGCCTCAACGAAAATAACTGCTATTCCCAACAATACACCTTCAATTGATTTAAATGTAGAATTAATTCCCGGTGTATTTGATTATATTGTTGATGAAATTTCTCGACCCTTTCATTATCAAGGCGGTACCATAAAAGCACAGCTTAATGAACATCACTTCTCGGCAAAAATAGCCCTAGAACTTCTGCAAAAAAGTACAATTTCCGCCAACATCAATGCAGACCCTAAACATTGGAATTCAATTAATTGGTCAGCCAGTCCTATCCATGGTGATTTTGTCATCAATGCTCCTCAATTAGATTTTCTTGCTGCGCTCATTCCCAAAATTGCAAAAACCCGCGGATCGGGAGTTGGGCATGGCACTATCAGTGGTTCAATTGGAAATCCAGTTCTTGCAGGAACTGCAAAAGTCATACACGCAAGTTTTGGAGTTCCCGATGTGAGTGGAGAAGTGTCGAATATGACAGTCACAGGTGGCATTCGAGACGGTGTTTTGAGCTATCAAGGATTGGG
>CAYUMZ010000236.1:0-3444 GCA_964446105.1 uncultured Gammaproteobacteria bacterium
GCTCGTCCTTCGGGGTCTTTGCGTGTACACATTTCGCGTGCAGGTTGATGATAAAGCAATACACGTGGATTTTTGGTTATTTCAGGAAATTGGATAAAACGACCATCGACTTTAATTTTATCACGATCCGAAACTCGAGTGCCCAATGTGGCAATTGAGCCATTGACCTCAACACGACCTTGTGAAATCCAGCCTTCCAGTGTACGTCGTGACCCTAAACCCGCACGCGCTAATACTTTTTGTAATTTTTCTGTACTCATTAGGCTTCTGTTTCAGTCAGTTCATCTTCTTCAATGTCGAACTCTTCATCTTCTAACTCTTCATCGTCCCACTCATTCTCTTCTGATTCGAGATCGTCTTCATCTTCATTGGTTTCTTCAGAATCTTCTGAGTCTTCATCAGTGATTTCTGATTCATCATCGTATTGAGCTTCATCAGAACTCAAAAGCTCTTCTTCCTCTTCATCAATAGCCCCTATTTCACTTTCCTGCCAAGAAATCTCGGTAATTTCAGTAATTTCGTTGATTTCTTCAGCTTCAAAATCTTCATCAGAATAGTCCATAGTAGCTTCCCCATTATCATGATTAATAATTATTTCACCAGCGTGAATAGGCTCTTTAATCTCGCCCATCTCTGAATCCACTTCACTAGAGTGATTACTTTCTAACTCTTGAGTTTCTTCAGAAATTGTAGCATCCTGTAAGTTATCTTCAAGCGCATGAGTTTCCTGTTGTCCTTCATTAGACACTTCAGATGATTCTGTTGCACCTTCCTGAGTGTTTGCAATATCTAAATTTAATTGCTGAAATTCTCCATCAATTTTATCGAGATCCTGAAGCTCTGCCAACGTTGGCAACTCACCCAAACTTTTTAAATTCAAATCATTTAGAAATTGTTTAGTCGTGGCATACAATGCAGGACGACCCGGTACATCACGATGACCAATCACGCGCACCCATTCTCTTTCTTCGAGTGTACGCATAATTTGAGTACTCACAACCACTCCGCGCACTTCTTCAATTTCAGCACGTGTGATAGGCTGGCGATAGGCAATCAACGCTAATGTTTCTAATAATGCACGTGAATATCGCTGGGGTTTTTCAGTCATTGTACGTTGGATCCAAGGTGATAAATCTGCGCACACTTGAAATCGATACCCTGTCGCGACTTCAACTAATTCTACTCCTCGCCCACGATAATCTTCAGCTATCAGTGTTAGCGTATCGGATATTGCACGTTCATTCACATTTTCTTCAGGCGTAAATAATTCAGCAAGCTTTTTCACTGGTTGGGGTTCACGATTCATCAGCAGTGAAGCCTCTACAATTCGTTTAATTTGATCTACCGACAATTCCACCATTATTCTCCTATGCAACTGCTTTAACATGAATTGGAGCAAAAGGCTCAGCTTGCACAATTTCGACCATTGATTGTTTTAACAATTCCAAAATTGCAATAAAACTTACGACCACACCTAACCGACCTTCTTCGCAATCGAAAAGATCACTAAAACGCGTAAATTCATCTCGTCTAATTTTATGCAAAATATCTGACATGCGTTCACGTAATGACAATACTTCTTTTTCAATATGATGATGCGCATTTAATTTTGCACGTTCAAAAACTTTGACTAAGGCTGCCAGTAATTCTTTTAAATCAACCTCAGCCAATGCCATAGGCGCCGAAATTTCTCCTATATCCACAGCAGCGACCGGGAAAAAGTCCCTATCCATTCGACTAAGATTATCCAAATTTTCTGCAGCGCGTTTAAAACGCTCATATTCTTGCAAGCGTCGCACTAATTCGGCACGAGGATCGTCTTCATTTTCAGCAGCATCTTCAGAAGAGCGTGGCAATAACATTCGCGATTTAATTTCAGCGAGCATCGCAGCCATCACTAAATATTCTGCAGCAAGCTCAAAATTCATAATTTGCATAAGTTCAACATACGAAACGTATTGTCGTGTAATTTCTGCGACGGGTATATCTAAAATATCGAGATTTTGACGCTTAATCAGATATAGCAGCAAATCGAGCGGTCCTTCGAATGATTCCAAAATGACCTGTAAAGCTTCGGGTGGAATATACAGATCCTTGGGTAAAGCGGTATACGCTTCACCCCGAACGAGCGCAATAGGCTCTTCGGCTTGAGGCAGCTCATTCTCAAGGTCTGTCGTCATATCATCAACACCAACAAAGTAAACGAATATCATACCAGCGCTTGTGAAGGGCCTCAATAGAAATCCAAGGATCCCACGCATTTCACTAACCCATTGATATGATTGAAATTTCTTACAGCCCAACTCTGATTGCATTCCTTAAAATTGGCTCTATAATGATTTTTCATGAATTGTTCTAGGGATATCATGAAACGAATAGATTTTGCTAATACGTTAAGGGGTTTAGCGGCCATTTGCGTGGTGATAGCCCATTATTATGGGATTTTTTGGACCAATTTGGGTCCAATAGCCACCATGATCAATGCACCTGTACTCACTACTCATACCATGCCTGCTTATGTATCCTGGATTCATAGTTTTAGCTTATTTCGTTGGGATGGCTTTGGCGTCGCTTTGTTTTTTCTGATTAGTGGTTTCGTGATTCCTTTTTCACTGAAACGTTTAAACAGGACAGGATTTTTTATTAATCGTTTTTTCCGGTTAGTTCCTACCTACGTTGTAGGTTTTAGTGTTACGTTGATTTCAATTTGGGTGAGCACACGTTATTTCGTCACTCAATGGCCTTATTCTTTCCGTGAAATTGTTGTTCATTATTTTCCTGGCATACGCGATATTTTAATGAGTCGCAATATTGACGGAATCATTTGGACTCTAGAAATTGAAATTAAATTTTACTTACTATGCTTATTGTCGATCACCTGGTTCCAGAAAGAGTCTTTAAAAGTATTTTTCATTCCATTATTGTTATTTTTATCAGCATCCTCTCTTGGTCTTTTGCCAACGACTTGGACAAGCTCATCTCTCGTATTCAGCAAAATGGTCTATTATTATCAAATATTTGTTCCGTACCTGATTTATATGTTCATTGGAGTTTTGTTTCATTATTTATACAATGCTAAAATATCGGGTGAAAAAGCGTTATTATATATCGGTCTATTATTCACATTGTTTTGTATTCTTTGGCATCAAGGGCCATTTAGAGAAGGTTTTTACATGGTGTGGAGCTACGGATTCGCTCTCCTCTTTTTCATATTTGCATATACCCACCCAGAAGTATTCCGTTCTAATCGATTCGTTGATTTTTTTGCCAACATTAGCTATCCATTGTATGCTTGTCATGAAGTCGCCGGCTTTGTTGTTTTAAGAATTCTTCTTGATGCAGGTGTTCCAATAGGCCTATCACTGTTGATCGTAACAATCAGTGCCATTACTATCGCTTGGCTAATTCATAAAACCGTAGAAAAACCCTCATTAAGATTGGTTA
>CAYUMZ010000237.1:0-3441 GCA_964446105.1 uncultured Gammaproteobacteria bacterium
ACTTTCAAAAACAAAAGCAGCTCAATCCCCACTACAATCCCGAATTCATTTTTTCTCTTCTTCTCACGATTCCCCTGGGTTTTTTCCGCAGCTTTCGTGATCTCACTGCCAATCAATCTAAACAACAGCTCACCAAATTGAAAAAAGAATATGTTCAGTTGTGTATTGCAACTATACTCAACGGCCTGAAAGGATAACTCCCTCCAATATTGATAATTAAGAACTTCTTTTCAAGTTACTTATACTTGTGCTATACTTAAAAATATAGTTCAGAGGTATCTTAAATGAGCAAAGATCAACACCATCGACATTCAGCTCACAAAACGAGCACAAGTAAAAAAAGCCCAGGAAAAGGCCAAGAGTCTTTTACATCTGCAAATTTTAAAAAAGCAGTAACTAAGAACATAAAAAAATATAAGGGCGTTTTAGATATTTTATCCAAAAAATAAATATGATAAACGCAACTCGTCTCGAAAATACGATCACACTGCAAGATGTCATAGATATACATACAGAAGTTATTACAAATTCAGGCGGGCTTGATGGTCTGAGTGGAGACAAATCACTAGAATCAGCATTATTCAGAATCGACCACAGAATCCATTATCAAGACTTGAGTGACCCATTTGAAATTGCTGCATGGTATGGTTACGCAATCGCTAGAGGACATACTTTCATAGATGGTAATAAACGAACTGCTTTTATTTGTATGCTTTCATATCTTGAAGCTAAAAACATAGAAATTACGCCAACAGAACCTGAAGATGAGATAGCTAATTTTATGGAGCAACTTGCAAGTGGAAAGATTTCTGTAGATGAATTAAAAAATAAGTTAAAACAGTATTCTTAAATTCATTTATAATTATGACTGTGTAACTGTTCCTTAACTAAACAAGGACATTCTAGTGAACTATATACAAATGAATGTACATTTTTTTTTATTCTCAATTGAGCTTATGGAGAAGAATTTTGGAATTAGTTAAACATGTATTGCGATCTCTAGAAGCATATGATAGAGGCGAAAAAGAAGAAGCGTTAATGCATGCAACATTCTCAATTGAAGGAACTGCAAAAAAATTGAACCATAATAGAGGGGGTGGGAAATCCTATAAAAATTGTTTACGATCATATTATTGGCTATTAGAGCGATTTACTGGCGGAGCTATAAATCTCACTGAAACAAAATTTTCATTCATTAAATTAGACGACGGCAAGGGTAAAATCATTAGTGAGCCTGACCTAGCTGATATAATTTATCATATACATCGATGTTCTCATGCTCATTCTGAAGGAGTTCCGACTCACTTTCAATTACTAGATGCAAATGTTGGGGAGAGCCATTGGAGTTTCGATAGAGAAAACAAAGGGATAAGAATGCCAGACAAAGTAATCTTTGCACTTCTTGGTGTGTCAGTTTTTTGTAAAGCGAATGCAAATATTAATTCAAGTGGCAATCACTATCTTAGCTGGATAGACGAATCTAAAAATGAACATAAATTTCTCATTAAAGATAATTGGGGAAGAGAATATGAATTACGTGAATTCTTTAAAGATAAGCCTTTATCACAAATTATACTGAATTTTAAAAATTGGGAATCTTGATCAAGAATATCTAGAATTTGTGTTCAGTGCATGCGCACTATTACACAGTAAAAAAATGGGCTACTCTGAGACAGCTTGAGTGATTACACCACAAACCATTCTGCCACCGCTACCTAATTTGGCAAGAGCATCGGAATAGTTATCACCGCCTTCGCATGATAATCAACAACATTATTGGGGTATTTTCTTATTCGGAATTCCATGTATGAATCAAACCAACTTTGATCTTTAATAATCAAATAAACTATGCCATCTCGATCTGTTTGTCTTACCTTATAAAACAAGTTCATAATCGATTCTTGCTTCATACTCGTAGTTTTTAAAATAAAAATAACCATTAAATAAAGTCATTTTATTATTTATAATCTATATTAATATATATAAAAATACAACCAAATAAGGATATTCAGTGGTTACATTTTTTTGATTTGACAAAAGATTGATCACATACTAGATATTAATTATCAACTAAATGGAGGAATCATATGAAGCTCTTAATAATTCTTTTATCTATATTTACTGCAGCAAATACATTTGCCTCAGATTACAACACAAGAAAACCAGATCATTTCTTAATAATCAACACAAATTGCAACTTTGTAAAACTCAATAATCATTTCTACATCTGTCAATCACCATTATTCACAATTATTGACAATAATAGTGACCAATGCCACGAAATAAATCCTGAGCTATTTTCATTTATCCTGGATGCAACTTCTATCAAGGCAGTAGACAGCATTCGGTTAGAAAATTCACAATTTAAACAAAGTCAGCAGGAAGGCTCGTCCAGATATCCGCCTAGCACACCTGGAGAGCGACCAAAGAAGCCTTAAGTTTAAGTCTATTAGGAGATGACCTTATGACATTTGAAAGTAGGGACGAGCAATTTAAAACATTTGTTTTAATGCGAAAAGAAAGATGGCATTACTTTGAAACGATGATTATCGCACGCCTTAAATATTTATTAATAATATTTTCAAGTTTTTTAGGTGGCACAGGTCTCTACTTTCATCTTCACCACCCAAATTTATTTTCATTACTAGTTACATCTTGGATTATGATTTTTATAGGTCTAATTTTTTTGCTTACACATTTTCACCTAACCATCTTTTGGATAAATAAAAAATTCAAGGCTGAGTCAGATTTTTATTTGTCAGACGTTAATATGCCATCAATACAATGCCTAGAATTATCAGTAAATATATTACCAATAATAACAGACTTTTTCTTTGTATTAGGTATTTTATTTTTCATTTTATTTCTTAGTATGTCGTTCTAAATTTTTACTATTTAATGTGAATTTATTAAAATAGTGATGGTGCTTAATTTTACAATTCGTGAATTTTATGAAAATATTATTGCACAAACCTTAAATCTCTACGACAACTGATATTTCAAGGGATATTTTTTGCTAGATTAATTATATCCTGACATTGAGTGACTACCGCCTGAGCATTTGCAATTGTAAATTGATTCATAATAAAATAATCGGCTTCCACTCTGTATTTTTTGCACTGTTCAAGAAGAACACCCATCTTTCTTATATCTTTATCCTTCGATGTTGAACCTGGATGCTTTTTTAATTTATCAGATAATTTCTCGTGTGTTCCCTTTTTTGTACTGACACCATTAGAATATTGAGACACCCTATCAGCTTCATGATACGCAGCATAATATGCGCGACTTACTGCATTTCGGCAATCAATTTCAGTCCCGTTTTTAATAATATTTATTGCTGACGTAATAAAATCATTTGGCTGAACGGGCATACTATACCTCTGAAATAAATGATGGTATAAATTCAATCTTTGATTCTAGATATGCATTCATTCCTGA
>CAYUMZ010000238.1:0-3436 GCA_964446105.1 uncultured Gammaproteobacteria bacterium
ATACTCATACCGAGTTCGACATAATCAACCCGTTTCTCGTCCTCAACCCGATTATCCCGTGTCACATGAAGTTTTCAATCACGGTTTTAAAACATTCATTAGTTCATTCGATTTCACAAAAGACCTCCATAAAATTCAATGTAATACATTAATTTTAGTGGGTGACGAAGATTGGATTACGGATAAAAAATACTCAATACAAATCTCAGAAGCAATCAAAGAAAGCCAGCTCATCATCTTTCCAAAAGCTGATCATTCATTGGAGTCTGATGTTCCCGAACAGTTTTTCGCGGAAATTCGAAGGTTTGTTAAATGACTGAATGTCGTCGAAATGACTGAATGTCGTCGTATCTTGAGTTGTTAGTTCTTTTGGAAAAGCAAAATGTTAATTAGCTAATTATTAAATAAAAAATGCTATATCATAGTGGAAATCTTTTCTGGAAATCATTTCAATCAACGATTTTTGTTGAACTTATTTTAGTCTTTATTTTATCTTTTGAACCGCCTATCACAGTGTAAATCCATTAACAAATAGCATTATCATTGGTCGATTAAAATAGAAATGATATCGATTTTACAAAAGAACTAACAACTCAAGATACGACGACAAAAGTGACGACAAAAGCTACTCAAAAACTTTCCCTTTAGAGGCCATGGACCTAAGGAGGGCTGGGGGTGAGAAGCGGTCGCCATAGAGTTGAGTGAGTTCGAGGGCGCGAGAGTAGAAGTCGGCGAGGCCGTAGGCGTTGATGTATTGGAGAATGCCGCCGGTGCAGCTGGGGAAGCCGATGCCGAAAATTGAGCCGACGTTGGCTTCTGCGACGGAATTAAGTACGCCTTCATCGTAACATCGGACGGCTTCGAGAGCTTGGCGAAATAATAATCTATCTTGAATTTCTTTAATTGACATTGTTTTTTGTGTGGTACCAAATAAATTTTTTAATTCAGGCCAAAGATGTTTTTTCCCTTTTTCTGGATAATCATAAAATCCACCTTCAAACGCTTTTCCAGATCGATGATATTTGTCAACTAACAATTTAGCAATTCTATAACTGGCCTCACCATTCATGGCGGTTGCTTTTCCAAATTCTTTATCGAGCTGCGTATTGGTTTCTGCAATAGTGATGATTAATTTTTGACTCAGCTCATCAGATACTGCAAGCGGCCCCACAGGCATACCGGACAATCTTGCAGCATGCTCAATTTTAATCGGATTTACACCTTCTTCGAGTAACCGAGCGCCTTCATCGAGAAAGGTTCCAAAGACCCTAGAAGTGAAAAATCCTCTTCTATCATTGATGATGATCGGTGTTTTATTAATTTGACGAGCAAAATCAAAAGCCTTGGCCACCGTTTCTTTGCTTGTTTTTTCACCGACAATAATTTCAACTAAACCCATTTTATCTGCAGGAGAGAAGAAGTGGATTCCGATAAAATTTTCAGGTTTTTTGAAAGATTTTGCGAGTAATGAGATAGGTAATGTGGAAGTATTGGAGGCAAAAATTCCTTTAGTATTTAAAAAAGGTTCTGCTTCACGTGTTACTTTTGCTTTAATGTCAACATTTTCAAAGACCGCTTCTATAATCAAGTCACAATCTTTTAGATCATGTGGATCTTCAGTTGGATATATTCGATTAAGAATATCCGTTTTATGATGAACGTGCGCTAAATTCTTTTCAATCGCTGCTTTTCCCGCGTGAGCTGCACTGTGATTAATATCTTTCAATACCACATTGATGGATTTTTTCGCGCAGACTTGCGCAATTCCACGTCCCATCATGCCTGCGCCGATGATTCCGACTTTTTCTACAGCGGAATGTGTAATCTTTTTAGGTCTACTCATGCCGCCATTAATGTCATTGAGCTGTACAAATAATGTATTGATTTTATTTTTAGTTTCTTGTGTCATTGATAATTTCACGAGACTACGACTTTCAACTCGTTGAGCTGCATCAAAATTGATCGATAATGCTTGTATAGCGACTTGTAGAATTTCTTGAATCGCGGCATTACTACCACAGGACTTTTTAGGAATCGATGCTGTTGTGGCGACCATCCATTGCATGATTTTAGTATTGCGGATATCACCCCCGGGTATTTTGTGTTCTGCATTATCCCAAGGTTGCTGAGCATGTGGATTAGCTAAGATCCATGTTTTGGATTTTTGTAATAGATCCAGGTGATCATTTGCTAATTCATCAATAATGCCATTTTTTTTGGCATCCGCCGGTGTGAGTAGAGTGCCTGACAATATATAGGGCAACGCTTTTTCTACCCCTAACATGTAGACCAATCTTACAGTGCCACCGCCACCGGGTAATAATCCAAAAGTGATTTCTGGAAGGCCTAGCTGTATTGCATCTGAATCAATCGCAATTCGATGGTGACAAGCGAGTGCCAATTCAATTCCACCGCCAAGAGCACTTCCATTAATTGCGGCAACCACAGGAACAGACATTTTTTCAAGTCGCCTTAGCAATGACTTGAACAGAGTAATCATGTATAAAAAGTCAGCAGCCATTTTTTTTGTCAGTGATAAAATGGCTTTTAAATCAGCGCCAGCGATGAAGGAATTTTTGGCAGATGTAATAATAATACCTTTAGTAGATGCCTTTTCTTTTTCGAGTTGATCTACTACTTTTGAAAACTCCTCAATAAACACGAGATCAATTTTATTGACAGATCCATGCAGATCAAATTGTACAGTTACAATATCATCAGCATCTTTTGTAGTTCGGATTCCTGTCATGGCAATTGTCCTCCCATAGCACGACTACTTTATTCGTTCAATAATTGTGGCTACAGCCATTCCGCTCGCTGCACACAGCGTGCATAATCCATAGCGTAATTCACGTCGCTCTAATTCATCAATTAATGTTCCAAGCAACATTGCACCTGTGGCACCAACAGGATGGCCTAGAGCAATTGCGCCACCATTCACGTTCACTTTTTCTAATGGCACTTTTAATTCTTTAACATAACGTAAAACTACCGAAGCAAATGCTTCATTGACTTCAAATAGATCTATTTGATCTAAACTCATTTTGGCTTTTTCTAAGACTTTTTTAGTGGCAGGGGCAGGGCCTACAAGCATGATAGTCGGATCAGTGCCTACTAGTGTTGATGCAATAATTTTTGCGCGCGGTTTTATTTTTAATTTTTCTCCAACGGATTTATCTCCTAACAATACAACTCCCGCGCCATCAACAATTCCCGAAGAATTTCCAGCGGTATGTACATGATGAATTTTCTCTAGATCCGGATATCGACAAATGGCTACTTCATCGAATCCTAATTTTCCCATTGCTGCAAAAGAAGGTTTTAACGCTTTTAATTTTGCGAGTGAGGTATCAGGCCTTGGATGCTCATCGTGATCAAGTATTAAACAATGATTATCGTCGTACACCGGAATAATAGAATTTTCAAAATATTTATT
>CAYUMZ010000239.1:0-3435 GCA_964446105.1 uncultured Gammaproteobacteria bacterium
AAAAAACTTAAAACCTTTTTTTGATAAAAAATTTGGTCAAATAACGCCTGGCAATAGTTCACAAATTACTGATGGTGCTGCATTAGTTATATTAGCCAGTGAGGACGCGGTCAAACGTTATAATTTACCTGTAATCGGACGTATAGTGGATTGCCAATGGGGCGCTTTAGAGCCGGAGCAAATGGGACTAGGCCCTGTATTTGCAGCAACACCCATTATCAAACGTCATCAATTAAAACGAGAGGATATTGATTATTGGGAGATTAATGAAGCCTTTGCTGCACAAGTGATCGCGTGTGTTCGTGCATGGGAAAGCGATGAATTTTGTCAGCAAGAATTAGGCTTGTCCAAAGCATTTGGCAAAATTGACGAAGAGCGATTGAATGTCGATGGTGGTGCAGTGGCTTTGGGGCATCCAGTGGGTGCGAGTGGGGCTCGAATTGTATTGCATTTGCTCAACGTATTAAAACGCAATAATGCAAAAACAGGAATGGCTACCATTTGTATCGGTGGTGGGCAGGGTGGTGCAATGTTAGTTGAATCACTATCGGAGAAGGTAAAATGAAACAAATAAAACACTATCATCACTGGAAAATAGATCAAGATTCTCAAGGAATCGTGTGGGTGACTTTTGACCGTCAAGATTCTAAGGTGAATACACTCGGTAGAGAAAAGCTCGATGAGTTAAAACAAGTTGTTGATCATCTACCGCCCACAGCTAAAGGTGTTGTCTTTCAATCAGGAAAATCAACGGGATTTATAGCCGGCGCTGATATCACAGAATTTGAAAATATTACGAGTGAAAAAGATGCTCTCGATTTTGTTGCACGTGCAAAAACCATTTTTAATTCTATAGAAAAGCTTTCAATTACAACGGTTGCATTAATCAATGGATTTTGTTTAGGGGGCGGTTACGAATTTGCTTTGGCCTGCGATTATCGTATTGCATTGGATGATCCTAGCGTTCGAATAGGATTACCCGAAGTTAAACTCGGTATTTTGCCAGGGTGGGGTGGTACAGTACGATTGCCTCGTTTGATTGGCGTTTTGAATGCAATGAATATCATTTTACCTGGAAGCGCAGTTGATTCGTATAAAGCAAAAAAATTAGGCATGATTGACGATATCGCGCGTACCGAAAACTTACTAAAACGTGCGGCTGTGTATTATATCAACAGCACGCCTCCAAAACATGAGCCTAGTTTTTTTCAGAAAATACTCTCACATCAACTATTACGTTCCTTTGTAGCCAATCGATTAACTCAATCGGTTGCGAAAGAAGCCCCTCGTGAGCATTATCCTGCGCCGTATTTGGTGATTGATAATTGGCAACGTAATGGTGCAGTCGGTGAAGAGGCGATGGAACACGAGTCCAAAGCGATTGCGGAATTATTTTTTCATCCTTCTACAGCCAGTTTAGTTCGAGCCTTTTTATTACAATCACGCCTGAAAGAACAAGGTAAAAAACTCAATACGCCTATTAAACATGTGCACGTCATTGGTGCAGGTACTATGGGCGGTGATATTGCATCGTGGTGTGCTTTAATTGGTTACCAAGTTACTTTGCAAGATCAAACAGTAGAAAAAATTGCACCTGCAATTAAACGAGCCTATGCGCTATATCAGAAAAAATTAAAACAACCCAGAATCATTCAAGCAGCAATGGATCGATTAATGCCAGATACTCAAGGTGTAGGCGTAAAACATGCGGATGTCATTATTGAAGCTATTTTTGAGGATCTTGACGTTAAAAAAGCTTTGTATAAATCGCTAGAACCCGCGATGAAATCAACAGCAATATTAGCAACCAATACATCGAGTTTGCCACTGGAAGAATTATCCGTCGGATTAAAAAATCCTGAACGTTTAGTCGGTATTCATTTTTTTAATCCCGTTTCTTTAATGCAATTAGTCGAAGTAGTGCGTGGTAAAAATACGAGCGATGAAACATACAATCAGGCTTTAGGATTTGTCACAAAAATTAAACGATTACCCTTACCAGTAATGAGCAGCCCAGGATTTCTCGTCAATCGAATATTAATGCCTTATTTACTTGAAGCGATTCAATTATTTGAAGAAGGTGTAGCACCTGCCGCTATCGATAAAGCAGCCACAGATTTTGGAATGCCCATGGGGCCTGTGGAACTCGCCGATACCGTTGGATTAGACATTTGTTTATCAGTAGGCGAAATATTATCACATCATTTTTCTGTGCATATTCCTCAGATATTACGCACACGCATTAATGAAAAAAAATTAGGTCGCAAAACGGGAGAAGGATTTTATCAATATCGAGATGGAAAGCCTGTGATAGTTCCTTTATATCAAAATGCAGAAATTCCCGCTAATATTACAGACCGTTTAATTTTGCCTATGATCAACGAATCTGTTCGTTGTTGGCATGAGGGTATTGTTTCCGAAACTGATTTTATTGATGCGGGATTAATTTACGGTGTTGGATTTGCTCCCTTTCGTGGAGGCCCCATGCGTTACATTGAAACTGAAGGTGCTGAAAATATCATCAGTCGACTTGAAACATTGGAAAAAGAATGTGGACAACGTTTTAAACCGGATGCAGGATGGCAAAAATTAATCGGGCACAATGCTAAATCAACGTCTAAGAAAAAAACAGTGAAAACGCATTAATTGGAAATTATGAAGGATACTATTTATGCATGAAGTAGAGCACATTGATAAACAACCCACCTTACGGGTAACCACAATGCCTAACGACGCCAATGCCGCAGGCGATATATTTGGTGGTTGGCTGATGTCACAAATTGATATAGCCGGAGCCATAGAAGCCAAAGTGCGCGCTCAAGGACCTGTAGCTACCATTTCTGTAAAAGAACTAATTTTCAATAAACCCTTATTTGTTTACGATTTAGTCAGTTTTTACACTGATATCACTAAAGTCGGAAGAACCTCTATAGAAGTCTCTATCGAAGTTTTTGCCCGCCGCATGCGCGAAGGCGAATTTCAAACCATCAAAGTCGCCTGGGCAACATTAGTCTATGTCGCGATCAGCAAACCAGGTATCAAACGACCTGTGCCAGGTTAATCAGGGGAATCTGTGCAGATTGAATCTACCTTAGTTTGTTTCAGACTCCTAAATGAGGCACATTGGTTGTATGTAACATTACGGTATGTTCAACTTGTGCTTTAAGGTTAAACTTTAGGGGGATTACACAGCAAATCAAAAAATGGGCGGTTAATATAATAATTACTTCGCCAGATTTTTTGTTTTTCTAAATATCCTGCATCAGCGAGCTGATCTAAATATTTCGTAGCAGTTAATCGCGACACATTGAGATCTCGCTCGAGAAATTCAATCTTTGTGTATGGATTTCGAAATAGGTTATTTAATAAGTCTTGACTGTAAAAACGGAAATCGTCCCTGATATTTTGCTTATAGCTTTGCATCAATTCTTTTAT
>CAYUMZ010000240.1:0-3427 GCA_964446105.1 uncultured Gammaproteobacteria bacterium
GATCGTCGACGACGAGAAGGCCGCCTTTTTTTAGAACCCTGCGTTGATTGAAGTTCATTAATAAGATTTTCTTGCGCTTGCTCATCGGCTTCCTGAAAACGCGTCCACCAATCCGCTACTAATTGGACTGATTCACCGGCTCGACCCCGCAACAATAAAAAATCATATCCTGCTCTGAAATGCGGATGATGGAATGCTCGAAGAATTCGAATTTTGCGTGTTTGCGCAAGATGATTTTGCAACATCCAAATATCACGCAACGTTGTCGAGGTACGCCGAGGTACAGAGAGATGTGCTAATTGTTCTTTAATAACATCGTTTTGAGCTAATTGATTAGCCACATAAAGATTATGACCTTCACGTTCATAATGTTGTCGACGCTCTTGCAAAGGATACCACAGCAATACCGCCAACATAAATGCTGGATTGATTGTTTTTCCGGCTGAAATTCGAGCGTCAGTTTCTTGCAATGCAACAGTTAACAATTTCAATGCCGACTCAGCATTATCACCTTTTAAACAGTGATTCGTGCGAGGAAAAATATATTCAAATAATCCAAATTGCATTAATAAATCAAATATCTGAACTGAAGCTCCACTCACAATCAGTTTAATAAATTCATCATACATTCGAGCGGGAGGAACATGCGAAAGTAAATAAGCTAAATTTCTAATGGGCGCTGCAGATTGTTGTTCGATAGCAAATTCTAATTTTGCAGCAAATCGAATAGCTCGCAGCATTCTAACAGGATCTTCACGATATCGTTGCTCAGGTTCCCCGATAACACGAATTTTTTTATTCTGTAAATCATGCAATCCTCGGCAAAAATCGATTACTGAAGAATCATCAACACGATAAAATAAAGCATTGACTGTAAAATCTCGCCTAAATGCATCTTCCTCCATTGTTCCATACACATTATCGTGCTCTAAAATACCCACTGGGTTTTTTCTACTTTTGTTAACAGTAACTTCAATTTCTTCGACTTGCTCTACATTATTTTCCAATTCATCTTCAACAACGCTATTATTTCCGCCTCTAAATGTTGCAACTTCAACAATTTCTCGACCATACCGGATATGAACCAATCGAAATCGTCGACCAATAATTCGACTATTACCAAACAATCGGCGTATTTCTTCAGGTGAAGCATCTGTTGCAATATCAAAATCTTTGGGTTTTCGATGCAACAATAAATCACGAACACCACCACCCACTAAATAAGCTGCATAACCCGCATCGGTCAATCGATGTAAAACTTTCATGGAAGCAGGGCTAATATCGTGATTAGAAATGTGATGTGAAGAACTGGGAACAACCTCTGCATTTGACGAGATTGCCCTGGATGATGTTCCCCGCTGAGGTTTTCGTACTCGGGACTTAATTGTTTGCCAAACTTTCTTCATGCGCTACAACATTCAGTAAATTTTGAAATCATACCCAATTTGCCTGAATTTTGAAATAGTGGGGTTAATATTTGATGGTGGATTTAGGACGCCTCCCTTGCCTATAATGACTCTATGCTCCCTTCGTCTAGTGGTTAGGACGTCGCCCTCTCACGGCGCAAACAGGGGTTCGAGCCCCCTAGGGAGCATGAGGCAACGTTTGGGAATATGAGGTTAAAATGTCACATTCAAGTAATGGGAAAATCAGCCTTCTTGGCTATGCTTGCGACCTAGGCACTTCACAACCTGGCACAGAACAGGGTCCAGAACACATTATTTCGTCGCAACAAATGCATCGACTAAACCACTTGATCAATGACTATGAATGTTTTTACCCAACGGGACATGCGTACGGTATCGAAGCCCTTCCTTTTCTTCACGACATCAATGGTCGTATTGCAACAACGACAGAAAATTTAACACGTGCTGGCCGACATTTTATCACTTTAGGTGGCGATCACAGCTCAGCAATCGGCACTTGGAGTGGCGCTTCTTCGGGAATCGCAAAACGCGGGGAGTTGGGCTTAATTTGGGTTGATGCACACATGGATAGCCACACACCCGAAACAACACCTTCCGATAATATTCATGGGATGCCACTTGCCGTGTTGTTAGGGTACGGCGATCCTTCACTCACTTCAGTGCGTACCTCATCTCCAAAAATAAAACCCGGACATGTTTGCCTTATTGGTGTACGATCTTACGAACCAGAGGAAAAGAATTTACTCGAACAACTTAATGTCCGCATCTTTTATATGGAAGAAATTAAAGAACGAGGTATAGAAGTTGTATTAAATGAAGCACTAGCCATTGCAACAACAGGTACTGCAGGATTCGGAATTAGCTTTGATCTTGATGCAATTGATCCAACCGAAGCACCTGGTGTAGGTACACCTGCCCCTGATGGATTATCATCGAATCAACTTTTTTCCGCATTAAAATTGTGGAATAATCATCCACAATTAATAGGACTTGAAATTGCTGAATTCAATCCTACACGCGATAAAAATCATCAAACAGAAAATATAATTTTTAATCTTATTGAAACATTATTTTCACTGACAGGAGGTGCAAACCATGACGACGAATGAAACAATTAACAGAGAAAAACATTACGGTGCAAATTACTATAAGCCTCTACCCGTTGTCATTTCGAAAGGAAAAGGCATACACGTTTGGGATGAAGAAGGCAAACAATACATCGATTGTATGAGCGCCTATTCTGCTTTATCACACGGACATTGCCACCCTAAATTAGTTACCAAAATTCAACAACAAGTGGAACAATTAACACTCACTTCGCGAGCATTTTATTCACCGACATTAGGAAAATTTTTACAACGCGCATGTGAACTTACCAATTATTTTGGAGGCTGCCCACTGAATTCAGGCGCTGAAGCCGTTGAAGTTGCTATAAAAGCTGTACGAAAATGGGCCTATACTGTTAAAGGAATTCCTGACAATCAAGCTGAAATTATTGTGTGTAAAAATAATTTTCATGGCCGCACAACAACCATTATTAGCTTTTCTTCAGAACCCCAATATTACGAACATTTCGGTCCGCTAACACCTGGATTTAAATTAATTCCTTATGGTGATGCAGAAGCACTTAAAAAAGCAATTAACAAAAATACAGCCGCTTTTCTGGTTGAACCCATTCACGGCGAAGCAGGAAGTATTGTTCCTCCCGCAGGATATCTAGCGGATTGTGCGAATATTTGTCGTGAAAATAATGTGCTTATGATTTGCGATGAAATTCAAACAGGATTAGGACGCACGGGTAAATTGTTAGCGTGTCATCATGAAAATGTCCAACCTGACGGAGTTCTTTTAGGAAAAGCACTGGGTGGTGGCATGTTGCCCGTCTCATTATTTCTAGCCAATAAAAATATTTTAGATGTTTTCAAACCGGGAGATCATGGCAGTACATTCGGTGGAAATGAACTTTCAGCCAATATTGGCCTCACGGCGCTGAATATTAT
>CAYUMZ010000241.1:0-3404 GCA_964446105.1 uncultured Gammaproteobacteria bacterium
CATGGATCAGTAGTATAGCTGTACTCTGTATTGCTATTGCCGTAATTATTGAGGCCATTTATCGATTACAATCCCCAGAAAGTGTCAATGCACTCGTCGTGATATGGATCGGCTCCGCAGGAATATTAACCAATTCGCTCATCGCATGGATATTATCGCGCTCAGATCGCAACTTAAATGTGAAAGCCGCTATTTTACATGTCCTCAGTGACTTGCTCGGTTCTATTGCCGCAATGATTACTGGTGTAGTGATTTACTTTACACATTGGTCTACCATCGATCCCATTCTTTCTGTTTTTATTTCAATCTTAATTTTAATCTCAAGTATCAGCTTGATTCGTGAATCCATTGTCGTACTCATGGAGGGTGTACCAGGACACATTAATATTACTGAGGTGGGAAAAACGCTTTCTGAAGTGCCCAATGTTTATAAAGTCCACGATTTACATATCTGGACACTGTCATCAGGTCGGATTGTGCTGACTGCTCACATTGAAATCGAATCATACACAATTTGGGAAAGCCTATTACCTGAATTAAAACGTCTGCTCTCACAAAAATACGATATCCACCATATTACCCTACAGCCAGAAACTAATTATCAGACACTCCATCCTTCCTGCACCCGCATATCGCATAAATAATCTACTACGATTATATTTGCAATATCCGGGTGCTAGATCCCAAATCAAGCATGACAATCAATATTCTTTAGAGACTTCATGTAAAAAAGGTGTTATTTTTTCCCGATTTTCCACCAATTAAAGGCATTAATACCCTAATAATTCAATGTAAACCAATAGAATTTTCAGGCGGAAACTTGCAATATCTCATTTATAGTATAGACTTATTGGACCAATAGGAATGAATCCTATTTGAGCACTACTTGAAATAGGGCCCGGGTACCCACAAGTAGGTTGAAAGATCAGGAGGTTTAATGAACGATACTGTACAAAATCAAGATGCTATCGACTGGCAACAATGCCTTATTTTGGCAAATAACAATGCAGAAATTGCGAATGATTTACTCACGCTATTCATTGCTGATTTACCCTCTGTACTCAAAAATATGAAAAAATCGCTTGCCAATGAGGATTATCAAAAACTCAAAGATCAAGCTCATCGTCTTCATGGTGCTACCTGTTATTGTGGAGTCCCAAGACTCAAATTAGCCGTACAAAATTTAGAAAAAGATTTAAAGAATAACGAGAGTAAAAAAATCCCTTTTAATAACATCAAGATAAAGGCATTATTTAATACACTACTTGAAGAAATAAAAAACGTTCAAACAGTCTATGCTGCCAATAATTTCCGTATAGAAGAAGGTTAAGCGATTAATGACCGCCACAATCGCGCCCAATAGCGATCCTGATGAAATTGCTAAATTTAATTCCATCGCGCAAACGTGGTGGGATCCTCATGGGGAGTTTGCTCCACTCCATGCGATAAACCCACTACGTTTAAAATTTATAGCAGATCACGTTCCGCTCAATAACCAAAAAATCATTGATATTGGTTGTGGTGGAGGTCTATTATGCGAAAGTCTCGCCCAAGCCGGCGGACAGGTTACTGGGCTAGATCTCGCACCCGATAGCTTAATGATTGCACGCGAACATGCGAATAAAAATCACCTGAAAATCAATTACATAGAGGCCACAGCTGAAGCCTATGCACAACATCATCCTGCTCAGTACGACGTCGTCACTTGTTTAGAAATGCTCGAACATGTCCCCAATCCCGAATCCATCGTTCAAGCATGTGCAACTTTAGCCAAGCCAGGAGCACATCTCTTTTTTTCGACAATAAACCGTAATCTTAAAGCCTATCTTTTCGCTGTTGTAGGCGCTGAATATTTACTGGGACTACTCCCAAAACAAACCCACGATTACGAAAAATTTATCAAGCCCAGCGAACTTGCCTCTTGGTGCCGAAAAGCGGGTCTCGAATGGCAACACACTCTAGGCATTACCTACAATCCTATCAGTCGCGAATACTCAACTACCGACAGCACCGATGTTAATTACCTCGTGCACTGTATTAAGGTCTAAAGGCGTCAAGTCTCAGTTTGACGTATTGAGAGTACCCAATTAAACTCATTCCAATAGTGAGATTTAACACCCATGAATACAAACCTTTCGAGCATCTTGTTTGATCTTGATGGCACGCTACTTGATACCGTGCCAGATCTTGCGGGTGCATTAAATACCCTTCGGAGCCGTTACCAACTGACTCCTCTCGAGATTGATCAAGTCCGTCATGTGACTTCTTATGGGTCCCCTGGTTTTATCAAACTTGGATTTGATATTGATATTGATCATCCCCAATATCCTGAACTTAAAAAAGAATTTTATTCTTTATATGAAAATAGAATTAGCACAGAAACTAGACCCTTTAACGGCGTCAAAACTGTTTTAGAAAAACTGAAAGAACAAAATTTACCGTGGGGAATTGTGACCAATAAAGTGGAGCATCTCGCAAAAAAAGTTTTGAAAGAGCTAGGTCTGCTAGATCATTGCACAGTGGTTATCGGGGGTGATACAACGCCTTTCTCAAAACCTTCACCCGAACCGCTCTATGCTGCATGCTCCATTATTAATTGCGATCCACAATCCTGTCTTTTCGTGGGCGATTCAATTCTGGATATCGAAGCAGCAAAACGCGCCAATATGCGTAGTGTTGTTGCGCTATATGGTTATATTCCAGAAAATGAAGATCCAGCTTCTTGGAGTGCAAACTATAGCATCGCTAGACCCGAAGAATTACTAGAGATAATAAAATCTGTAGCTCAAATTTCGCTTTAGTGATTGTCAGAACCCAATCCTGGCGCCTGAGCCGGAGTGATTCTTTTCTCAATATCGTGTTTCAAAGCTTTTAATAAAGCCTTCATTGGTTCGGCTGGAGACTTACGAGAAAGCTCAGAATCGATATCCATTAACGCTTCATGCAGATACTTTTGATCACCTGATTCCACGTAATTGGTAAATTTATTACCGATTTTAACTATAAGATCGCGTTGTTTATCGACATCAACTTTTTCTTTTGAATTTCCAAAAAACGCAGTTTTACTCTTCGATTTACCAGAAGCCTGATTATCTTTATCTGATTTTTCAAGATACGAAATTGCAAAGCCCCCTTTTCCGAAATATAAAGTATAGAGATCTTTGCGTTTCATTAACTCTATATTATTATCAAAATCTCGATGTGCCGACATTACCTCATTACTCAAATCTTTCATTTTCTTGTATTCTTGAGGTGCCTTGTTTATTGGAAGACAATCTGCATACTCGTCATTCAATTTTTCAATCGCATCCAGTGTCTTATCCATTTCCTTAAGGTGACTACTTACAGATTTCTTTTTAAAGTCAATCTTAAAATTTTCAATAAGCTTTTCAAGAGATTCCAGT
>CAYUMZ010000242.1:0-3404 GCA_964446105.1 uncultured Gammaproteobacteria bacterium
TATTGCCACAATATCGACAAAGCCCTCAAAATATTTCTGGTTTATATGTACGTACAGCTGAGCAAAATTTAGTACCCCTTGCCAATATTGTGCAAATTACTGAACGAACGACACCTCAAAATCTCAATCATTTCCAACAAATGCGCGCAGCAACGATCAGTGCGTCCATCGCTCCAGGCTACACACAGTCACAGGTAATACGTTATCTTGAAGAACAAGCTAATCACATTCTCAAAGAGAATATGCGATACGATTTCTCGGGAGAAAGTCGTCAGTTCATCAATGAAAGTCATGGGTTCCTTGTCATTTTATGCTTTGCCATTTTATTTATTTTATTAATATTGGCCGCACAGTTTGAAAGTTTTATTGATCCATTAATTGTGATGACCGCTGTTCCACTTTCAATCATGGGTGCTTTTTTATTATTAATTCCGTTCGGTGGCGAAGTCAGTTTTATCGGAAAATGTTTTATGGCTTTCTTTACCATGAAAACAAGTGGCTTCGGCGCGGGCATCGGAATCTTCAAACAATTTAGTGGTACGTTGAATATTTATACCTGGATCGGAATCTTAACGTTAATCGGTTTAGTATCCAAACACGGTATATTAATTGTCGAATTCGCCAACCAACTTCGCGCTCAAGGAAAAGACCTTACCGAATCCGTCATCGAAGCGGCTTGCATCCGTTTGCGCCCTATTCTAATGACCACAGCAGCTATAGTACTAGGTGCTACACCTCTTGTTTTTGCTGGCGGTGCCGGCGCTATCAGCCGTAAAGAAATAGGCCTCGTTATCATCGGAGGTATGCTATTCGGCACTTTGATGTCGCTTTTCGTCGTGCCTATTTTCTACACTTTATTGGCCCCCTTTAAGAAGGGTGTGCCCCCCAAAGCCGAGAAGCCGAGCTAAACCAGTTACTGGGGGCACAGTTGAGGTATCAGGCTGAACCTCCCCCTTCCTGGCATTAATAGTTCTATCCTAGAACTGCTCACTTTCCACATGCATCAAGCAAAGATCACCCTCTTAACCCCAACTTTGTTCATTTAGAATGAACGAAGCCGTCAGATAATGTTCATTGACAGTGAACATTATTCTCCTATAATGTTCACTATGAATGAACAAACTCAACTCAGTCGATCTGTCCTGAAGGAGATCATCCAAGAGCAGAAGCAAGAATTACGGGAGTCTCCTCGTATAGTTGCCCGTGAAAAATTGCCCAAGCTAAAGGAGCTATTCAATACCTCACTGATTACCATAATCCAGGGGGTACGGCGTTGTGGGAAATCCACCTTGCTAGTGGAGTTGATTGACGCACTTTCTCTATGGGATGCACACTACTTCAATTTCGAAGACGAGCGTTTACTGACCTTTAAAGTGGCCGATTTCAACCTTTTATTAGAAGTGCTCTATGAAATTAATGGTCCACAAAAAATATTTTTCTTTGATGAGATTCAAGTGGTAGAAGGGTGGGAACGTTTTGTAAGGCGATTACATAACGCCGGCCACAAAATTGTGATTACAGGATCCAATGCAACATTGTTGAGTCAAGAACTAGGGACCAAATTAACAGGCAGACATATTAACTTAGAATTATTTCCTTTTTCTTATAAAGAATACTTGGTTGCAAAAAATCTACACTATCATCCAGAAGATTTCTCTATGACTGAAAAACGTGCACAAATATTGAAGCATTTTAATGATTATTTATTTTCAGGAGGATTTCCAACTTATATTTATAATCCGATTCGCAAAACGATAGTGAGTTTGTACGAAGATATTATTCTACGTGACGTTGTACAAAGATATAAGATTGACAACATCAAGGTTTTTCGTGAATTAACCCTATATTTGACCTCTAACGCAACCTCATCTATAAGCTATCAGAATTTAAAGGAACATTTTAACTTGGGAAGCGTTAACACAATCATAAAATACATGGGTTTTTTAGAAAATTGCTATTTTCTTTTTCTTGTCAACCCATTTTCACCCTCTTTTAAAAAACAAGTTAATGCGCCCAAAAAAGTCTATATCATAAGTAACGGGTTTATTGACAAAATCGGCTTTCGATTGAACGACCCAGGAAGCGTTTTATTGGAGAACCTAGTCTTTTTACATTTACGAGAACGCTTTGAAAAACTATTTTATTATAAAACCAAAAATGGACTCGAAGTCGATTTTCTGGTTTATAACAAACTTGATTCTGCGCAATTGATTCAAGTCAGTTGGACTATTATCGACTCCAAAACAAAGAAACGAGAAGTCGATGCACTCATCAAAGCGTCCGAAGAAACTTCAATTACAGACTGTATCATTCTAACAGAATCTGAATCGGACGTAATTAAAGTCAACACCACCACTATTCACGTGATTCCTTTATATCAATGGCTATTGAACTGATTTGCCTAATTAATTTATTGTAAAATTTATCACTATTGCTTAAAGAGGGTAATTTTACTCTATTTACATTCACCATAGGTTGTTTATACAATCTCAGGTTGTTATTTATTTTCAAAGGAGATTTTGAATGAGTCTTTTCAAGCATATTAATTTTTCGCGCATGTTTTTTTTGTTTTTTACACTATCTACAAGCCAAATCGCAACGGCTGGTTTTTTTAGTTCGTGGTGGACTGAAACATTTTACCTTGACTATGGTCATTATGTTCGGCATACACCTAGTTACGTAACATTTGATGATATATTTACAGCCGGAAAGGGTATTTATATGCATCACACGAACATCAATGGATTTATGATCGATAACCTGGATATAAAAACGGACTCGACTCGAGAAGAGTTTGTAGAGGCCTTAAGTCATGTAAAAATATATAAGGTTAAATGATGTTCGCATGCAACTAAAGACTTAAATGGCTATAATTAATTCAAACCTGAATCTGAAGAGCCATTAATGCTTGTGATTAATAACTACAATTTTAGGGTGAGCATTATCAAGTTTACTCACCCCTAAACTTGATTAATCTTCTTTCAATCGAACCGCTAATACGTCGCAAGCCGCTCCATGCAAAACTGCATTAGCAGTAGAACCTAATAGTAATCGGATACCATGGCGTCCATGACTACCAACGATAATAAGATCTGCACCAATGCGATCCGCTTCTTCGAGAATAATAGTTCGAGCAGGACCGACTTTGATGACTTGACGATCAGCCGCTAAAGCTAATTCACTACCCAGTTTCTTCATTGAATCAGATGCATTCTCGAGAAGCATTTCTTCGATATCAGCACCTGCAGCAACGCCATAGGCTGCACCGTAACTACTCATATGCTCAATCGCATGCACTAAATAAAGCTCTGCACCGAATTCATCTGCTAATGCTTTCGCTTTTTTTGTAGTTAGAGTATCGCAGCTAGGATCAAGTTCAACCGCTAATAAAACTTTTTGATATA
>CAYUMZ010000243.1:0-3382 GCA_964446105.1 uncultured Gammaproteobacteria bacterium
ATATTGTTAATGTAATAGCCTAGAAAAGCAAGGGATGTAAAAAGTGAAAAAAGGATTAATTTCACCACGTAGAAATACGACCGCAGGAAAATCTGATCAAAAAAAATCATCAGATAGAAATTCTACTCCACAATCGCCACGTAATATGGAATCTCCACGAGGCTCAGTTTTAACATCACCTAGAAAAAGTATTTTTAGCGGCTTATCTCCTCGAAAAAATAAACCCTCCGAAGAAAAACCTTCTGTACTGGTAGTCGAACCCTTTAAATCACTCAATTTAAAAGAACGCGTCTCGACTGCTCGTCAACTGCTAGAAGAACGGCTTAAAGCCTTACAAGGTAAACCTGCCGTTTGCCTTAAAGCGAAAGCAGAAATACAGTCAATTTTGTACGATCTAAAAATGAATGGTTTAAATACTCAAACCATGAAAGAGCTGGCGTCTCTAAACATTGTCCCTCTATGCGATTTTTTTACAGACGAGATGCTACTTCAGCTTAGCTCCGAACCTGTTATTAATCTAAATCACCCATTATTACAGCCTATCAATGAGCTGATCTATCAATTACAAAATCTTCTAGGAGAATTTTCATTCACTGATGAGGTTAAGGTGAAAGATCTCCAACGACTCTACAATCCACTGAAAGAATTATGTAAGTATTACTCTGATGGTCGCGAAGAAATTATTAATGCTCAATCTCCTCAAGAACGCCTTGCTGCCGTAGCCGTTGATGTGGCTTATATTTTTGGCGATAGTTTCGAAATTTGTGAACTCGATAAAGGTGCGTTTCTTACGTCGGGAGAGAATGCCCTCGCTATTATATGTCGAAATAAAGACGGGATCACCGTTAGAGAAATAGCTGAAGGAACTCGCGCAGTCTTCATCCGTTACGGCTTAGTGATGAAAGCCAATCCAATTGGAAAAGATTATAATGATCCTGAAAAGGAAAAAGCACTGGGTACTTGGTATCAACTACACAGTCCCATCCTTTGTATTGAAGGAAGCCAACCTGTGCTCGTCGCAGCTCCTTCAGAATCAATTAAACTATTACATGTTCCTCTAAACCAAAACTCCTTGCAGAAAGAAGCCATTCAATTACTCACTATTGAATATTTTCGTCGACTAACAATGGAACGTATGGCACAAGTTGGATATCAATTTGATGGAAATGATTTCCAACTTGTACTTGAAGCTCTGTGCACATTTTTTACATGGAAAATCTACATCGATAAAAACGAGTTGATAGAACATCTTACTTCCCTAGAAAAAATAGCAAAGCTGGACGAGCAACTTTCATCAGAAATAGAACTGTCTGAATTATCCACTTCAGAAAAAAAAGAAAGATTAAAAAGCAGGCCTTTATTAAACTTCAAAAGTTGGCCCATACCACTACTCTTACACTCAGGGATTTTCGACGAAAGATTTACCAAGTTTTTCGTCCAATCCACTTTACCCAGTGAAGTATTAACTCAAAACCCTGACTTATTGTCATCTATTCTCTCAGATGATTCCGAAATCCTGTTAAAACTAAAAAAAGGCGAAAAAGCCGTTTGGCATAAGCTATTGACCAACAATTCAAAAGTGCTCCATCTTCTCATTACAGCATATCCTAAAGAGTTTAATAATTTTATTGAAGCTAACCACGATTACTTTTATCAAGGACTGAAAAATAGCCTTTCAAAATTCCCGAAAGTATTTAACGATTTATTTTACAATTACTCACCCGAAACAGCGTATAACGAACTATTGACGATTTTATCTAATATCAACAAACCTTTTTATTCTCGCTTCTGCATAGCCAACATGCCTGTGGACCCGTCCGATCTTACTGCTCTTAACCTCAGATTTATATCACGGTTTTTACAACAGAATAAGCGTGAACATTTTCTATGTACATTTGACTCTGATAATGCTCTAGAGTATCCAGTGACAAGAAAAACGATTGATCAGGACGGTAATTATGTAACATTCCCAACCACAAAATGCGTGTTATACCTATTACCTAACTTTAAAGAAACAATCGACAAAGAAGTCCGAGAAGAATTCTTAACTCACACACCCCTTAATTATGTACTTGATTGGTGCTATTTTCTATTCAAATTCGACCAAGAAAAGCGAGAAAAAATTATAAAACAATTAATCACGCAAAAAGATGTGTTTGAAGGAGTTGTAATCAATCCTAATGAAAAAAATAGAGTAGAAGCTGTTCTTCAAAATCTAAATAGAATCCTTCATATCTCAGGAACTTCGCTTCGAATCCCAGATACACTAACACTTTATCGATTACCCGACATGTTTGAATCCTATGAAAAACTTGAAAGTGACATGCTTAAAGATCCAAATCTTACACATTTCCAAGCCTATAAATCCATTAGACCTGCTAATGCTATCTATCTTGAAAAGGTCTGCTTCCCTAAATTAGAAGAAGAAAATCCTTTCCGAGGAATACTGGAAGCACTTCGTATCATAAACTCCAAAGAAGCCCCTAGTTTTGAACAGCTATTTTTAGGCGAAAAAATTACGATAATGGTCAAAGAGAATCTAGGTGAGAAATTTAATCCAGAGTATATGGATGCGATAACACAATATAATATTCTTCTCTCGAAACAAAAATCCGCTGAAAAACAACCCGAGAACCCATTGCCCAGCATGGAAACACTCAGAAAAGAATGTATGATTCAAGAACTTAACAATATTTCACTTCATGATCTTCTTGAACCTCATAACCATAGCGCTGATGATCTTATTACTGATGCTACCCTAACGATTAAAAAGGCCATTAAATTATTCTTAAGGGGCATCGATTTTGCAAAAAAATACTATGAAACTGGAAAAATATCTCAGCTACTGCATTATCTTAACCGAATTGGGCTAGAGTTCCCATTTGTAAAATTAAATTGTTTTTCTGAAGAGCAGTTTGAACATTTACTTTGGCTAGCCGCGACGAATTCCTTACCAGGAGTCATAAAACTCATAAAAAACAGCACTAATAAGCTTTACAAGTTAGATATTAATGGAGAATCACTTTTACATTGTTTATTACGTAATCATCGTCACTGCCCTTCTCAAGATTTTTTAGACACGCTTGAATTGTGTTTAATGATTAAGTGCGATCCTGAACAATTAGATAAGCAAAATAAAACGCCCTTAATGCATTTTATTGAAAATGCGGATCCTAATAATTTAGAACTGGCAAACAAAGTGATTATATGCTTGAAGTCACACCGAGCAGAACTGAATCAACGGACGCGTTTTCAAAAACAAGGTGTCGTTGAGCAAAATACCCGTCCTAAATACCTTATTGGAACGCCTGTTGATTACGCCATCGATTGCAATAATCCCTCCTTAGTGCTTGCTCTTCTCCAAAATGGAGCTACTGATTTT
>CAYUMZ010000244.1:0-3368 GCA_964446105.1 uncultured Gammaproteobacteria bacterium
CTGTAAACGGACCGCTGTTAGCAGTGAAATAAACTTGATTTAAAACGCTAGCGTTATTCTCATCAAAAGTTAAGCCACCTTCAGTACCCCCATCTTTTTTATCAGTAAAACCAGTAACAACGATATTATGACTTACAAAAGTTACCGCTAGCGGGGGATTTAGAACATCGCAATAAAAATAAGCTGAACCTTCTGGGAGTAAACCAACATCCAAGCGAAGAATTTGGGGCTCAGCACTGACTGTCTGGGCTTCTGCAGACGCAGACAAGATCAGCCCTATCAATAAGACAGCAGTAAATTTCTTCATCCCAATCTTCCTCTAACTCATTAAATAACAAGGAATTGTACTAATATCAGCCTGAAAAGTAAAGTAAATTATGTAAACCTACTCTATAATCACTTACTGATACGATACCTACGAGGATTAGCGATGACAATAATGGAAGCAATCAAAGGTGACATCACTGCATTAGATGTTGATGCAATTGTGAATGCAGCAAACACGAGCTTGTTGGGTGGGGGCGGCGTTGATGGCGCAATTCATCGTGCAGCAGGACCCGATCTATTAGTCGAATGTAGAGAATTACACGGTTGCGAAACAGGGCAAGCCAAAATCACAAAAGGCTATAAACTTCCCGCACGTTTTATCATTCACACCGTCGGCCCTGTTTGGCAAGGCGGCACCCACAATGAAGCCAACTTATTAGCTGACTGCTATAAAAATTCTCTGTTGCTTGCAGCATCACACAATCTTAAAACAATCGCTTTTCCTGCAATCAGTTGCGGTGTTTACGGCTATCCTATCGAAAAAGCAACTGAAATCGCTGTTAAAACTATCAAGCAATTTCTTTTGACAAATTCAAATTTCGACCACGTTTATTTTGTTTGTTTCAGCGAAATTATTTATCAGCATTATATGGCGACAATTAAAAAATAACGCCCGCAATTTTATTATTAATTCATTACGGAAACAACCAATATTTCTTTATTGTTTTTTATTTCATAAATAACAATTTTTGAATTATCAGGATAATACGTATATAAATAATCATTTTCATGATTCGCGTTACTCAAAACTTCTTTACGGAAAAGCACAATATTTTGACCTGCCTCGTGCCTAGAAGATAAAGACATGATACCAGAAAACCCTTGGTCACGTATATATTTACCAATGGGTTGCGTCCTAGAATATGAATTTATATTTTTATCTATCAACTCTGGACAATCTTTATCTTTCTTACGCAAATCGATGAGAATAGCATTACATAACACAGAATAGACACTTCCTGGAACTTTTACTGGATTGGCATAAGTTGTAGCAACCTCCGGGGATTGAATAAATGTTCTATGCCAATGATATACTGTTTCGTAAAAAGTAGTTTCCAAACTTGTTGAACCATACCATGTGGGATATGAACCATCGCAAAATCGACTTGGCTTCCAATGTTTTTCTTGAAATATAAATTCGATTGCATTAAACTGCGCAGAATCTCTATATGTTTTCTCTGCAACACTTAACGATAATTCTAATGCAATTTTTTTTGCTAAGCTATCATCACTCAAATCATTAAAAGCTGACTCCTTATATTGAGGTCTAATAATGTTTCTAAAAACCAATCCAGAATAGTTTCTGATTTTATCAATGAATAATTGCATTATTACTCCATATTAGATTCCAAATAGTGGCGAATCCGCAATAACCCTTCAAAACCTTCTTTGTTGATAATTTGCAAAGGAGTAAAACCTCGAAAATCTGCATTTCGACTTTTTATCCAGCTATAGGCTAAATCTTCATTGTATGGATAGGCCTGTTTCAAATAACGATGGATTGCAAACAAATGCCCAACCCTATCTTGAATATCACGGCATTTAGGAAGAGAAGCTTTGCCAGTATTATAATTGTTAATACTGGTTGCAGTATTAGGCGACAATCCAAGCAAAATCGAACACTCAGCATTTGTTAATTGCCAATGTCTAAATAATTGCATCATCATTTGTGTCTGTTGTTGGCGCTGTTCGTCCGTCAACGAAACCGCTTCACTGAAGGAGTCATGGTGCCTTGGCATTTGCATAGTCTCACCCCTTTACCATCATAATTTAACTATAGCATACATAAGTGTATATGTCAACATACATATATGTAGAATACAGCAGGGTTAAATACCCCCGTTCAGAAAATGTCATCTATTGAATTTCAGTATATTGGCTAATACTGAAATTCAAAGTCTCAATGCTGACTCAGATTTCATTTTAGGCTCCTATAATGAAATCGAAGAGATTATTTCAATATTCTTCTAGAGATTCAGACAATTCCATACTCGAGAATAACGCACAAATAAGCATCGCAAGAAGAGAGATATAAGTTAAAGCTAAGAAATACTGAACCGACGAAAAATCATATCCAAAAGACGAGCACGCTCTTTCTGATGTTGATTTAACGCAGAAATAATCGGCGGAAGATATTGATCGGATGAATCTAAAAGTGCGGGATCATATTCAAAATGAACTGCTGTTAATATTACATTACCTGAGCCCACATTTGTTTTGATAATCGCAGCGGGTTTATTCGGTAAATCTTCATAGCGCGCAATCACTTCAACATTGTGTTGTTTTGAATCAGGGATAAATGCAGGGCCGCCGTTGTAAAATAGGGTAGCGTGTTTAAGTTTATCATTAGAGATTTTAATTCGCGCAGCACGCGTTCCACGATTACTATTATAATAATAAGAGGCTAAAATGGGGCCTTTTGCAACACCTGAAAAAAAAGATAATTCACGTTTTCCAACCACTTCAAGAGGTGTTCCCACAGCAAATTGAACTTCTCGACTGGCATAATAAGCACCAGCACAAATTCCTAAATAATTTCCGCCTTTCTCTACATATTCTTTAATTTGTTGATTGCCTTTTCCGTTTAGAGCTTTTACATAAGGAAGATCTGCACCACCTGGCATAATGAATAGTGCAGCATGCTTTTTCCATTCACCTTGAATGACGTCATGCGCATTTAATGTTTTAATGGCGTATTTTGAATCAAATAGACCGTGTAACGTGTGTAGAGTGTGAGTCAAAGATTCGGCGCTAACGCCATCGTCAGAATAAATATAAATGATGTTGTGATCACCAGCGATCGCAGTCAAACTCATTAGACAAAAAACTAAAATCTGTAAAATTTTCAAACTGGGCTCCAAGATGTTTTCTAATCCGTGTATTGTATTAACAATTATGATGAGAATCAAAACGGAATTGACCCTTCATTGCTAGATCATCTCCACGAATTATCGAAGTGGTAAAACCACCCTCTTAGGTCTCACGCTAACCTCTGGAGCGAATATACTCGAAGCGTTTGAGATTTCGGGTTTTTGAGCGAC
>CAYUMZ010000245.1:0-3356 GCA_964446105.1 uncultured Gammaproteobacteria bacterium
GACGAGCAACTGTTTTCCAAGCATTGCCAAGATTATCCGGAGGACGATGGATTGCAGTAGGTCGGTTAGATTATAACACTGCAGGATTATTAATGTTCACCGATAGCGGAGAATTTGCGAATCTATTAATGCATCCGTCTTCAAATTTAGAACGTGAATATGCCGTTCGAGTTTTTGGGGAGGTCGATCAAGAAATTCTCAATAAATTAAAAATTGGCCTTTCTTTGGAAGATGGTTTTGCAAAGTTCGAAAATATTGTTGATGCAGGAGGACAAGGTTCCAATCATTGGTATCATGTGATTGTTAAAGAAGGCCGTAACCGTATCGTACGCCGACTTTGGGAATCGCAGGGTATTACTGTGAGTCGATTGATTCGTGTTCGTTATGGGCCTGTAGCCTTACCAAGACGTTTACCTCAAGGAAAATGGCAAGAGCTGACGAGCAAGGAAATTACAGATTTAATGAAATCTCTAAAGGATTATAAAAGTTCCTGATGCCTGACCCCAATCATCCAAAACGCGAAATTTCAAACGTCGCAGGTTGATTATCAAGATGAAAAACCTTCTCTTCTGACAGCATCAATTTGTATACCTCAATGGCTTTTAAGGACCAATAAGACACATTTATATTGAGATCAAGACCTTTTAAAAGACTCTCCGAGCGCAAGGCTTGAATAAATCGGAGTATAGGTGATTCTTCAGAAATTAATCCAATAACTGCTAAATAATTGATTGAGGAATAATAATCAATTAATGCTTGTAAAGATGCCTTTACCATTATGTCAGGTTGGTTATTGGCTATGAATCGAAACTGATCTTCAATTCTATCTTTAATTTCAGAAAATAGGTACAGAGTAAAATCGGGGTACTCTTTTATAGAAGGGGAAATAGTAGGGTTTTTAGCAGAGGTATTAGACCCGGATGTGTGTGAAAAATAGGATCGAAATTTTAGTGGTGATTCGGGTGATACTGGTAAAGTAGGGGAATGTTCCATCAAGATTATTTCCGGAGATGGTGTGGAAGTAATATCTCCCTCTTTCAAATCAAGTGAGCCATTAGACTTATGTTGCGAACTGTGGTGATTCGGTGAAGTGTGTGGTTCTCTCTCTGAGATCGCTGCAAAGAAAAGTGTTCGTCTTTGATTTTTTTTAGGTTTGTTTTTCTTTCGGGGTTTAATAGGAGCTGCCTCGGTGGCTACTTGTAATGGGGGTGTCTCTACTGGAGGTGCTAAAAATTCTCCGATGATTTTTGCGAGTAACTCATCATTATCAGCACGAGCTGATTCGATCGATGGAATTTCATATCCCATATCATAATTGTACTTTATAAAAGCCCTTATACAGGTTTCAAATTTTAACTGTTTAGCGAGGAGGTACGGAGTTTGAGCCTCATTATTTTTCAACTCTGGGGATGCACCTAAAATCAGCAATTGAGAAACGGCGGCGGCTTGTTTTTTTCTGCAAGCTAGATGCAAAGGTGTTTCACCCTGTAAATTTTGTGAGTCATGAGGAACACCGATGTCAATGAATAAACATTGAATGGATTTTACTTTTCCCAACGAAGCTGCTATGTGCAACGGTGTATTGCCTGTTTCAGGAGAAATGCTTTTTCTGGAAAGAATAAATTTTTTCCATTGAAGAAGTTCAGTAATGTCATTATTTTTTATGACTTTTTTAATATAGGCACGGACTTGATCGGGATGAGTTTCAATCCATTTAGATTGTAATTGTGAATAGGTTAGTTCATGATTTTTCTTATTATCTTTATTAGATTTTGCATTGGCGAAAGTTAAACTGAGTAATGTATAACTAAGTCGCGAATGATCTATAAAAAATGGTTTGATAAAATCTAATTTACAAATTTCAGTCAGTCGCTTAACAATTGAATGATTACCTTCATAAACAGCAATGCTCAATACACTATGTCCTTTATAGGGACCACGAGTTGCTACAAAATGACAATTGGCACCTTTTTCGAGAAGTAAATTCAAGGCAAAAAGATTATCCAGACGAGCGGCGATAAATAAAGGTGACTCACCATTAGAGGGTAAGTTGATATCAAGACTAAAAACAGATGATTTTAATAAAATTCGAACGATGTCATCGCGTTCCTTATCCTGTACACCTTTTTCAGTTCTTGAAAGGGCAATGGATAAGGCTGACTCACTGCAAGATGTCAACATATTAGGATTAACATTTTTTTTAAGCATTATTGTAATGAAATTACGGGCGGTTGCGTGCTGAGCGGCGAGTAAATACGGATCGACTCCATCGCTTAATTTAGAAGCATCAATAGTATCATGCAACAAAAGAAAGTGAACTATATCATGTTCTCTTTCATTTAGTGCGATGCCTAAAGGTGTAAATTTTCCTTGATTAATATCTGCACCGGCTTCAACCAAGCACTTAACGGCATATAAATTACCCAATTCACAAGCGAAATGAAGAGGGAGGAGTCGTCTTCCATCCTGCGAAGACTCGTGTATATCAGCGCTTAAACCGTAGATTAGAAGGTCTGGCAAATAAGAGTTTTGAGTGTTTTCGCAAGCAATCATAAGAATGTTAAGGCCGAGTTTTTTGTGTTGTTTCTCTTTGACCATTGTGTTAGGTGTAAAATTGAATATTGTAAGATAAAATTTAAGGAGATCACTTTGTTGTAATAGTTTATCTTCTTTATCTTCCCCTTTTTTAATTTTGAGGGGCTTCATGCATTTTATAATGATCTCGAGTAAAGTATTAAATAGTGATTTTGGTGATATGGTCCCAGTAATGTTTAAATCTGAAAGGGTGTCCGCAAGTTTATCCGTTCTGGGATCTTGATGTAATTTGAGAACGATAATGAGTTTCTCTATGGAATCGTATTTTCTATTTAATTCCTCTTTTACGGAGTCAGTGAATACCGTTTCCAGAAGATCACCTTCATCAATAGAATCACCCTCTTCAACTTCTTCAGTTGAAGGTAAATCATCCTCGTCATTATTTTTCAATTCGGGCAGCTGAATCTTAGTGTCGAGATGACCCGGAACTTGTTGAAGAATAGGCGTTGTACCATTTTTTTTCATTTCTTTAGCTACCTTATACTCGAAACAAAGCAAATATTGTGATTGTTTTCTAGATCTAAAGGCCTCTTGCATGCCATATCAAAAGTATCGCCATTTTATTCTAAGATATAGTGGGAACTTGTGTCTAAGATACCGTTTTCTCACAGCAAGTCAACGAGTTCATAGATCAGGTCCATGGCGGCACGGGGATTGAGCTGATCAGGGTTTAGGCGCTGCAAGCGTGTAAGGGCAGGATGTTGTTCTTGGACAAAGAGATCGCCTTGCTGGGGTTGTAGGGCTTTTTGGGTGATGGCGTG
>CAYUMZ010000246.1:0-3348 GCA_964446105.1 uncultured Gammaproteobacteria bacterium
GGACACGAAACGATGAATGAATAACTTTCAGGGCAGGGCCTTGAATAATCAGGGAGACGAAGATGAATAACGATACGATAGAGCAGCACGAAAATAAACGGGAAGCCATTGCCGTTCCCGTACTCGATTACGATATATATCGAGGGGATTTGACGGATCTGAAACTGACCGCCGCGCAGGAGAATGAATTACTGACTATCCTGTGGGATATCATGCGCATGATGATTGATCTCAATCTTGACATGGATGCGGTGCAAATGGTGATGCCGCCGTCATTGTGTAAAGCGTTCAATGTGAAAACGGATGGAGAAGACGATGAAGCAGAGCAAAAACGCAATCGGATTGCCGACACGCAAAACGGCAAGAGGAGCAACAATGGATAATTTAGTCGCACATTTACAAGGTATGACAGCAATCGCTGTGGGCATCATGATTGGTATGGGTGCTTTAGGTACTGCAATCGGGTTTGGATTATTAGGTGGAAAATTTCTTGAAGGGTCTGCACGTCAGCCTGAAATGGTTCCTATGCTCCAAGTGAAAATGTTTATCGTCGCAGGTCTATTAGACGCGGTATCAATGATTGGTATTGGTTTAGCGCTTTGGTTTACAGTGAAAAGCCCGTTCCTCGCGACACTGATGGAATTCGCACCAAAAGCAGCTGGTGGTTAAATCGTTGGTTCAGTTTGGAGTTTAAACGGTGGATATTAATATTACTTTAATTGGCCAAATGATCGCATTCGCGATGTTCATCTTTGTGACGATGCGTTATATCTGGCCACCCATTCTAAAAGCTCTGGACGAGCGTCAAGCGCGAATCGCTGAAGGATTGCAGGCTGCTGAGCGTAGTGAAAACGAACTTAAATTGTCGCAAAAGCACATTGCAGATCAGTTGCGTGAAGCAAAACATCAAGCGTCCGAGATTATTGATCATGCGAATCAGCGCGCTGTCCGAATTGTGGAAGAAGGTAAAGATATCGCGCAAAAAGAAGGACAACGGCTGCTCGAAATGGCTCAAAATGATATCGAGCAAGAGCGATTATCAGCGCGCGATTCATTAATCAAAGAAATTTCTGAAATTACCATTGAAGGTGTTGAGAAAATTCTTCAAAAAAATATTGATCGAGCAACTCACTCACGTTTAGTGGATCAGCTCATCGCTGAAATTCCAGGGGAATAGAATGGCTGAAGCGCTTACATTAGCAAGACCCTATGCTGAAGCAGCATTAGAATTTGCGGCGCAAAATAACACGACTTCAAATTGGTCGAATCAATTAGCTTTATTGGCTGCAATTGCTGCTGATGAGCAAGCGAGAGAAATGATTAAAGATCCTCGGATTTCATTAGAGCAACAAGTGGCTTTGTTTACAGATGTGGCATCTAAAGTGCTCGATGAAAACGGACGGAATTTTGTGCGATTATTAGCCGAATATGGTCGTTTGATTTTATTGCCCGAAATTTTTGAAGAATATCAACGTTTGTTGGCTGAAAAAGAGCGTCGTATCACAGCAGAAGTGCGGACAGCTCAACCGTTGACTGATGAACAGATTGTTCAAATGTCTGCGGCATTAAAAAAACGTTTTAATTCTGATGTGACAATTAATTCTGTAATTGATGAATCACTTTTAGGTGGTGCATTAATTCAAATTGATGATTTGGTGATTGATGGTTCATTGCGCGGACGTTTGTTAACGATGAACGCGGCATTACGTGGTTAGAAATTATTTTATACGTGTGAGAGGAATATTGATATGCAAATTAATCCTTCTGAAATTAGTGATCTGATACGTCAACGTATTAGTCAATTTGATGTCACTGCTCAAGTTCGAACAGAAGGGACTATCGTTAGTGTTAAAGACGGAATTTTACGCATACACGGCATTAATGCTGTGATGGCGAGTGAAATGATTGAATTACCTGGTGGTTCTTATGGAATTGCGCTGAATCTTGAAGAGGATTCAGTGGGTGCTGTTGTGATGGGTGATTACGAGAGTTTATCAGAAGGTGATACTGTAAAATGTACAGGCCGAATTCTCGAAGTTCCTGTTGGTGAAGGACTATTGGGTCGTGTGGTTGATGCGTTAGGGAATCCGTACGATGGTTTAGGTGAAATTAAAGCAACCGACATGTCGCCGATCGAAAAAGTGGCGCCGGGTGTGATTGCACGACAATCAGTGAGCCAACCACTACAAACAGGGTTAAAAGCGATCGATGCGCTTGTTCCGGTTGGACGCGGTCAGCGAGAATTAATTATTGGTGATCGTCAAACAGGTAAAACAGCTATTGCAATCGATACTATTATCAATCAAAAAAATACTGGCGTTAAATGTATTTATGTTGCCATTGGTCAAAAGGCCTCTTCAATTGCCAACGTAAAACGTAAATTAGAAGAACACGGCGCAATGGATTATACCATTATTGTTGCTGCTCCAGCTTCTGATCCTGCTGCATTGCAATATCTTGCTCCGTACACTGGTTGTACGATGGGCGAGTATTTCCGTGATAAAGGCGAAGATGCATTAATTATTTACGACGACTTGACTAAACATGCGTGGGCGTACCGACAAATTTCATTATTATTACGTCGTCCACCAGGACGTGAAGCGTATCCAGGTGACGTATTCTATTTACACTCTCGTTTACTTGAACGTGCATCGCGAGTGAATCCAGAATTTGTTGAGAAAATGACCAATGGAAAAGTTAAAGGTCAAACGGGTTCTTTAACAGCGTTGCCTATTATTGAAACACAAGCTGGTGACGTTTCTGCATTCGTGCCTACCAACGTGATTTCTATTACGGATGGTCAAATATATCTTGAAACCGATTTATTTAATGCGGGTATTCGTCCTGCAATGAACGCTGGACTATCGGTATCTCGTGTGGGTGGTGCTGCGCAAACAAAAATCGTTAAAAAATACGGTGGTGGTATGCGTATTGCTCAAGCACAATATCGTGAATTAGCTGCGTTCGCGCAGTTCGCTTCTGATCTTGATGAAGCAACACGTAAACAATTAGAGCGCGGACAACGCAGTACGCAAATATTAAAACAAAAACAATATACGCCGCTTTCTGTTGCTGAAATCGCGATGAGTTTATTTATCCTTGATCAAGGCTATTTGGATGATGTTCCTATTGAAGAAGTGTGTGCGTTTGAACATGCGCTGCATATTTACATGAGAGATAAATATCCTCAAGTCATCGAGCAAGTGAATAAACAGCCAGACACGAGCGAAGAAACATTGAACAAGTTGAAAGAGATTGTTCTCGAATTCAAAAAAACTCAAACATGGTAGAGTGATATGGGTGTCGGACGCGAAATTAAAACGAAAATTGCGAGTATAAAAAATACGC
>CAYUMZ010000247.1:0-3329 GCA_964446105.1 uncultured Gammaproteobacteria bacterium
TGGCATCGTAGGGTGCGTATTCTGGCCACCCTAAATATCCGTCACCGTAGTGCGTATGAATATTATTCATAGATAACGCTGCAAATTTCTGTTTCGCCTGCTTGTGTAGGGTTTCAATTCGTTCTATTGAATATACCTGATCCACAATCTTAGATAAAATAGCGGCCTGGTAGCCTGAACCTGTACCGATTTCCAAAACTTTTTTAGGGTGTTTTTTTCCTTTTAATATAATTTCGGTCATTCTAGCAACGACAAAAGGTTGAGAGATGGTTTGCTCGCAATCAATAGGTAATGCAGTATCTTCAGTCGAGTATAACTTCATATCTGATCCGATAAAGTGATCGCGAGGTATTTGAGCAATTGCTGAGAGCACGCTTTCGTTGGTAATGCCTTTCAGTCTTAGGTCGTCAGCCAATTTTTGATAATCAAATTGTGTCATCCCTTAACCTCCTTGTTCACTAACCTAACACTCTGCAAAAATCTCGCAAAGCTCAATAACACGAATATTGACCAGTATTCCGGTTATAGTTCAGAAATTAACTCCATTTTGTTTTGTAATGTTGCTAATGTATCAGAGAGTTCTGTTGCCCGAAGTTTCTCTTTTTGAACAACATCAGGTGGTGCTTTATCAACAAAATTAACATTATTTAAACGACCGTTGAGGCTCACTAATTCTTTTTCAATTTTCAACATTTCTTTTTGCAATCTTGAAAGTTCCGCTTGTTTATCGATGAGTCCTGCCATAGGGATTAAGATTTCCAATTCTTCGACAACGGCGGTGGCTGCTTGCGGTGCGGTAGATTCCTGGTCTAACCAGGTTGTTGAATCTATTTTAGCGAGAAAATGAACGTATTGTTGGTACTGTTCGAATCGATTCTGTACAGATTTGTCGGGATGACGTACTAATAGTGGAATCGATTTTGCCGGTGAAATTTGCATTTCACCTCGAATATTCCGAATGGCGATAATAATATTTTGTAACCAAGCGATATCAGATTCTATTTTAGGATTAACATGATTCACTTCTGCGAGGGGGTAAGACTCTAGCATGATACTAGGGTTCGTTTTGTTCAAATGTTGTTTAATGTTTTGCCAGAGTTCTTCAGTGATGAAGGGCATTAATGGGTGGCATAGTCGAAGAATTTTTTCAAGCACAGTAATGAGTGTGAGTAAAGATCCTCGTTTTTCGGCTTCGCTGACTTCTTTGGAAAATAACGTGGGTTTTGTGAGCTCTAAAAACCAATCGCAAAATTCATTCCAGATAAATTCATACAAAGATTGAGCGATCCAATCAAAACGGTATTCAGAAAAAGCATGATTCACTTTTTGAATGGTGTGGGAGAGTCTACTCAATATCCATTGCGCTGGACCATTTTGAGTGTGTTCACCCGAGAGTAGATCAATATCGGATTGCTCAATTTGCAAACATATATAACGAGTGGCATTCCAAAGTTTATTCGTAAAATTGCGATACCCTTCTACGCGTTTCATATCGAATCGAATATCACGACCGGTAGAAGCTAAAGCACAAAATGTAAAACGCAGTGCATCAGTTCCAAAAGCTGGGATACCATCTGGAAATTCTTTTCGAGTCGTTTTTTCAATTTCCTCAGCCAGTTGTGGTTGCATCATTCCGCTCGTGCGTTTTTTTACGAGGGATTCTAGATCAATTCCATCAATTAAATCGATGGGATCTAAAATGTTTCCTTTAGATTTTGACATTTTATGGCCTTCGCTGTCACGAATCAGCCCAGTAATATACACTTTTTTGAAGGGGATTTTTCCTGTGAATTTTAGACCAAACATGATCATGCGAGCCACCCAGAAAAAAATAATATCAAATCCAGTCACGAGGACATCAGTCGGATAAAATGTTTTTAATTCAGGCGTTTCCTCAGGCCACCCTAATGTAACAAAAGGCCACATTGCGGATGAAAACCACGTATCTAATACATCCTCATCTTGTCTGAGAATAATGGAATCACCCAAGTTGTATTTTTTTCGTACACTCGCTTCGTCTTGTGCAACATAACTATTGCCATGTTCGTCGTACCATGCGGGTATGCGATGTCCCCACCATAATTGTCTACTGATGCACCAATCTTGAATATTTTCCATCCAGCTAAAATAGGTGTTTTGCCAATTTTCAGGCACAAATTTTATATCTCCATTCCTAACAGCTTCGATGGCAGGTTTTGCCAACGAATCTGTTTTAATAAACCATTGATAGGTAAGATAAGGTTCGATTACAGCATGTGATCGATCGCCATAGGGAACTTGCAAAATATGTTTTTCAATTTTTTCAATTAATCCGGCTTGTTCTAGATCGCGAACAATTTGTTCTCGTGCATCGAATCGATCAAGTCCTCGGTATTTTTCGGGCGCGTTTTCGTTAAGTTTTGCATCGATGGTAAAAATATTGATGAGCTCTAGATTATGACGCTGTCCCATTGCGTAATCATTGAAATCATGTGCGGGTGTAATTTTAACGCAGCCACTACCGAAATCTTGCATTACGGCACTATCTGCAATAATGGGAATAGATCTTCCTGTAAAAGGTAAATCAACTGTTTTTCCAATGAATTGCTGACAACGAGGATCATCGGGATGAACGGCGACAGCGACGTCACCTAACAGCGTTTCTGGGCGTGTTGTTGCAACAACAATAAAACCTTTACCTTCAGAAAATGGATATCGAATATGCCATAATTTTCCTTCTTGTTCTTTAGATACTACTTCAAGGTCTGAGATGGCTGTGTGAAAAACGGGATCCCAATTGACGAGACGTTGGCCACGATAGATGAGGCCCTCGTCGTAGAGTTTTTCGAAAACGGTGAAGACAGCATGTGAAACAGAGGGGTCCATCGTAAAACATTCACGGTCCCAATCGAGAGAGCTTCCCATGCGTTTGAGTTGTTGTTTGATTGTATTGCCAGAGTGTTCTTTCCAATCCCAGACTTTTTCGATGAATTTTTCCCGACCTAAATCATGGCGAGATTTGTTTTCTTTGGCGAGTTGTCGTTCAACAACCATTTGAGTAGCAATGCCGGCATGGTCAGTGCCCGCTTGCCAAAGTGTATTTCGGCCCTGCATACGGTAGTATCGAATGAGGGCATCCATGAGGCTCACTTGGAAGCCGTGTCCCATGTGCAGTGTACCGGTGACATTGGGTGGGGGTAAAATGATGCAGTAAGATTGACCTTCGCCTGTCGGTTTGAAATATCCCGCTTGTTCCCAGACTTGATACCAATGCGATTCAGCTTGGTCCGGTTGGAATGCTTTGTCGAGTGCCGTCGATGTTTTTGCGTCTGTCATGTGAAAACCTTAGT
>CAYUMZ010000248.1:0-3324 GCA_964446105.1 uncultured Gammaproteobacteria bacterium
GCTAATTTGATGTTTGATTTTATGGAGTGATACCCATTCTAACATATCGCTTGAGAATATTCAGACTTAACACCTTCTTTTAATTAGGTCCTGACTATTGGCCCAGGATTTGATACTATCTCGTGATATCTTCAGTTAAAACGGTGAAACATGTCTGAATATCGATTTTTAAAAGCATTACGGCGAGAGCCTGTTGACCGAACACCTGTATGGCTCATGAGGCAGGCGGGGCGTTATCTGCCTGAATATCGTAGTTTAAGAGAGAAAAATAAGGATTTTCTTACCTGTTGTAAAACACCCGAGGTGGCTTGTGAAATTACTCTGCAACCATTAAAGCGTTTTGATCTCGATGCAGCTATTATATTTTCGGATATTCTAACAATTCCTGATGCGATGGGCCTAGGGCTCTATTTTGATAAGGGCGAAGGCCCGCGATTTGAGCATCCTATTCAGTCACGTGAAGCATTTGAAAAATTGGTCTTGCCCGATGTGGAAGAAAAATTGGGATATGTGACTGATGCCATTCGATTAGTTTCTCATGAATTGTCAGGAAAATTACCCTTGATTGGATTTAGTGGAAGCCCGTGGACATTGGCAACGTATATGGTTGAAGGGGGCTCTACTAAGAATTTTTCAAAAATAAAAAAAATGATGTTTGCAGAACCAGCATTGTTGATGTCCTTGCTCGATCTTTTAACACAATCTGTTATTGAATATTTAAAAGCCCAAATTGCTGCGGGCGTTTCAGCTGTTATGATTTTCGATACGTGGGGTGGTGTGCTCTCAACAAGAGAATACTACGATTATTCTTTGTCGAGTTTGGAAATGATAGTGAGAGAGTTAAAAAAATCTTCGATTTCTTCAAATACCCCTATCATTTTATTTACAAAAAATGGTGGATGTTGGTTAGAAAATATTGCATTGACAGGTTGTGAGGGTGTTGGCATTGATTGGAGTGTTAATATGAGCGATGCCAAGAAGCGTATTGGTAAAAAAGTCGCATTGCAAGGAAACATGGATCCTGGTGTTTTATATGCTTCTCCACAATTTATTCGGGAAGAAGTGGCCACAATTTTGTCACAATTTGGTCATGGTGAAGGTCATATTTTTAATTTAGGTCATGGTATCTTTCCTGATATACCACCAGAACATGTGGGTGTTTTTGTGGATGCTGTTCATGAATTAAGTGAGCCTTATCATAGATGATTTATGAGGGAAAACGATGAGTGGTTTGGTCATTATTGGTTCAGGTTTAGCTGGATACATGGTAGCGAAAGAATGGCGTAAGTATGATTCTACGACGCCATTAACAATCATTACTCAAGGTGAGGGTGATTTTTATTCCAAACCACTTTTATCGACGGCATTAACCTCTAAACGAACACCCGATGTTTTGCCAACATCTTCCGCGATTCAAATGGCAGAACAATTAAATGCAACGATTCTTACTCAGACGAGAGTCATTTCAATTCAACCTGAAAATAAGCTGATCATTTACCGAGATCAAAAATTACACTATGACAAATTAGTTTTAGCAATGGGTGCTGATACCATTAAACCGGCAATATCGGGGAATGCTGCTGATAAAATGATTTCTGTGAATAGTTTAGAGGATTATTCCGCATTTAGAGAAAAATTAAATCCACAAGCTCATGTGGCGATCTTGGGTGCTGGATTGGTGGGATGTGAATTTGCAAATGATTTAGCTAATGTGGGGCATGCTGTTGATGTTATTGCATTATGTGCATATCCTTTAGATCGTTTATTAACGCCGGAAATGGGTGAAATAATAAGGGCTGCACTGGAGCAAAGTGGAGTAAAGTGGCATTTGTCTCAGTCAGTTCAGCAAATAGATCAAGATGATCATGAGCTTTTGTTGACGTTCAATAATGGTGAACAATTAACAGCTGACGTCGTTTTATCAGCAGTGGGATTACGGCCCCACATTGATTTAGCTAAAGCAGCAGGATTACGGGTTGGTCGCGGTATTTTAGTGGATAAGTTTTTAGCGTCGAGTGCTGAATCGGTATATGCTTTAGGTGATTGTGCTGAAGTGAATGGTTGTGTGTTGCAATATGTAGCACCTTTATTGGCCTGTTCTCGCGCATTGGGAAAAACGTTGGCAGGAGAACCTACCGAAGTTGTTTACCCTGCAATGCCTGTTGTATTAAAATCACCTGCTTGTCCTTTGGTGGTGTCGCCACCACCACAAGATGTAATAGGCAATTGGAAAATTACTGGATCACAATTTGACTGGCGTGCATTATTTTATGATACTGATGATCAGCTCAGAGGATTTGCTCTAACAGGGGCAATGATCAAAGAACGAACAGAATTGCAAAAGTTGCTTCCACCGATTTTTTCTTAAAAAATATTTTGGGATATTTATCATGACATTTTACAAAGCAGCACTAACACTGATTTTAGTAATGGATCCTCTTGGTAATATTCCTGCGGTTATATCACTTTTGAAAGGACTCAGTCCAAGACGATTTACGCGTGTAATTATCAGAGAAACGTTTATAGCTAGTTTAGTGTTGGCAGTATTCTTATTATTTGGCGCCCCTTTGATGGAAGGGTTTAATATTTCACAACCCGCATTACAAATTGGTGGCGGTATTATTCTTTTTCTTATTGCCATTAAAATGATATTCCCAGATAAAGATTCTCGTAGTACTGACGAAATAGAAGGAGAGCCTTTTGTCGTGCCTTTAGCGATTCCCTTAATCGCAGGCCCTTCTGCATTAGCGACAGTGATATTATTTTCCACAGCGAAACCAGAGTTGATGCATGTCTGGTTATTGGCGGTATTTTCCGCTTCTTTTGTATGTTTATTGATTTTATTGTGCGCGCGTTTTTTGATTCGCTTGTTTGGTCCTCGCGGAGTGATTGCTATTGAAAGGCTGATGGGGATGATATTAACGACAATTTCAGTACAAATGTTTTTAGATGGTGCGAAATTGTTTTTTTCTAGTCCGTGAATTGCATAGTTTCATCAAGCTATGCTGTTTGTTTTATCCACTTTTGAATCATGAACTCAATTTGTTCCTGACGAAAAGGTTTAAGTAGGACGTCATTCATTCCAGCAATAATAAAATTATGTAATTCATCTTCGAATGAGTATGCTGTTGTTGCAATAATAGGTGCGTTAACTCCAATTCCACGAAGTTTTTGTGTTACTTCAATACCATTGAAATCAGGCAGCTGTATATCCATAAAGATAAGATCGTAAGAATTTTTTTTCGCGAGCTCAATGGCTTCGGCACCCGTTGTGGCTGAGTCGTGTCGACACCCAATTTTGTCCAACATCATCTGCACCACTTT
>CAYUMZ010000249.1:0-3299 GCA_964446105.1 uncultured Gammaproteobacteria bacterium
GCTCAATGGGCCATCCATGGCCCATCCCGCTATCATCCTGATACCTATTCGCTCTAGAGTTTAACGTGAGACTTGAGAGGATGGTTTTGCCACTTCGATATTGCGTGCTCATATTTAACTCTCTCCTTCAGTTAGAGAGTGATAAAATATGAACGTTTGCCTCTATTGGCTAATACAATCAAATCCAATATTTCATGTATAGAGCGAGGCGGCCAATAAGGCGTTGATACAACGGCCGCGTGTGCCAATTTTTTAAAGAGATTTCGTTGGAATTTTTGAGATCACGAGAGAATTGTTTCAGCAACGTTGTTTTTGAGTCAGGTAGTTGTAAATTTACATCGACTTCAAGATCGTGTAATAAACTCCGATGATTTAAATTACTCGATCCAACAGATACCCAATTGTCGATAATCAGCGTTTTAGCGTGAAGAATATTCGGTAAATATTCAAAGATGCGTACTCCGGCTTTGAGCAAGTTATAATAGAATGTTGTAGACGCCCAAGGCATCACGAATACATCAGATTTTCGGGGTAATAATATCCTAACATCAACGCCTTTTTGTGCCGCTTCCGTAAGATTTTTTAATAATACGTTGTCGGGCACGAAATAAGCATTCGTGATCCAAATTCTTTCTTTGCAGCGTTTGATTCGACGAATTAAATTTTTGTGTAATATACGTCGTCGTTGCCAGGTGTTGTTTAATCGAATAATCGGATTTTTATTAAAATGTCTAAAGATCACCTTCATTCTTTCTCGAATGGGAATATGATTCCACGCTGCATGAAAGGCCAAGCTTAAATCAGATAAATCAGCATTTTCTAAACGAACGCCAGTGTCACGCCAACCTTGGCCGCCATCTTCTAATTTTAAATGACATTTGCTGATATTAAAACTTCCAATATAAACAATTCTTTGATCGATGACGCACACTTTTCGGTGATTACGTGAGTTTATTTTTAATAATAAATAAATTACTTTAAGCAGTAAGGGGAGTCGAATGACAGAACGACTCCAATGCCAAATTCGCCAGGGGAAAGGATGAAAAATCCGAGTATCAATACCAGCGCGTTCTAAACGACGTGTTAAACTGCCACCCCAAACAGGTGATCCAGCACCATCGACTAATATCCGGATTTTAACTTGTTTGTTAGCGGCTGTAATGAGAGCTTCGGCAATTTCTTCACCTAACTTATCATTTTTAAAAATATACGTTTCTAAATCAATGCTGTGTTGTGCAGATTTAATATCTTGGACCAGACTCGCGAAAAAATCGCTGCCATCAACAAAGATATTTTCATTGTATTCTACTGTAGTCATTTAATCTGTATAGGTTTAGAGAGGTTGATAAATTCGATGACTTCTTCAGGTGAATCCGTTAACGCAATTTGCCGAATATCATCGATATCGATGGTGCCTAATTTTGCCAGAGTATTTTCCATATAATCCATTAAGGGATTCCAATAAGCAGAACCAAACAAAATCATCGGCATATTACTGATCTTGTGAGTTTGTATCAATGTAAGTAATTCAAAAAATTCATCGAGAGTGCCAAGGCCGCCTGGCATCACGACAAAAGCCCGTGAAAATTTTGTCAGCATCACTTTACGGATGAAAAAATATCGAAAGGTAATCCAACGATCTAAATAAGGATTAGGATGTTGTTCTTGTTTTATTTCGATATTGCATCCAATGGTACGCCCACCTTTTTCCTTCGCACCACGATTAGCAGCTTCCATGAGGCCAGGACCACCACCCGTCATCACCGTGAAATGATGTTCAGCTAAAAGCTGTCCAATTTTACGAGCAGCTTTATAATATTCATGATCTTGTCCTAAGCGAGCAGAACCAAAAATCGTGACACAATTTGTAATATAATGAAATAAAAAGAATCCTTTAAACGCTTCAATAAACACACGAAACGCACGCCAAAATTCTTTGGGTAATTTTCGATGACCCCAAAAAAAAGATCGCTCTTCTTTTGAAGCTTTATAAACCCACGCGAAATCTTTTCGTTTAACGCGTTTTTCAGATTTGGGTTTATTAGGTTTGTTTTCGTCCATGTTATTTATCTGACTCAGGTTCGGGTTTGCAAATTCGTAATTTGTTGGCAATGGCAAAATTCAAAATTGATTCGTAAAGAGCAGGATTGGACTCCTTCAATTTTTCATCCAATAAAACACAATTGTTGCCATCTTTCATTACCGGTTTGAGCATGGGTGAATATCGAATGCGATGATTTTGAAAGGTCGAGAGTTTACCGCTCATTCGTTCTGCCCAGTTCGTAGGCCTAAACGTTTCGCCGGTCTCTGTAACCCCTTCAATAATAATCTTTTGATTTTTAGTATCCTTGGAATCGCTCATGAGTTCATCAATGCCCGCAATTAAAGGTACCGCAACATGCGTGTACCGTTTGTTATTATAACATAAGATTCAGCCTACATAAATGCGGGGGCTGTGTAGATCGCTTGACCAGAGCCATTATGAACGTCACAATGAGTTCAATGGTTTAGTTAGCACAGCGGTTTCCGCTATACATCAAGCTTGGGGATTAAATATGGAGCAAGACTTATCGAATGGGCTGGAATCTCGTGGTCGAGGCATCTATCTCTTACCCAATTTATTCACTTTGACGGCATTATTTGCTGGATTTTATGCCATTGTTGCGGCTATGAAGGGACGTTTTGAGGTAGCAGCAATCGCTATCTTTATCGCGATGCTTTTGGATACTTTAGACGGCAGAGTAGCTCGTTTAACGAACACGCAAACCAATTTTGGGGCGGAGTTGGACAGTTTATCGGATATGGTATCTTTTGGCGTTGCACCCGCATTGCTCTGTTACGCTTGGTCTTTGACGACTCTGGGTAAGATAGGCTGGTTGGCAGCTTTTGTCTTTGCAGCCACAGTGGCCTTACGATTGGCTCGATTTAATACCCGAAAATCCATGGATAAACGTTACTTTCAGGGTTTAGCCTGCCCGGCAGGTGCGGGAATATTAGCTTCGGTGATTTGGTTGTGTGAGCAGCAAGGGATTGAAGGAACTTCTATCAGTATCTTGATGGCCTTGATGACAGTGGCAACAGGTTTATTAATGGTGAGTAATATTCCGTATCGCAGTTTTAAAGATACGAATCTGAAAGACCGCGTTAAATTCGTCACCATGTTAGCAGTGGCATTAATCTTAGTCATGGTCGCCATGGATCCTCCTAAAGTGTTATTTGTTGCTTTGATTTCTTACGGATTATCGGGTCCATTTATCAGAGTGTGGTCTCTGCTAAAAAAAAGGCGTACCATTATCCAT
>CAYUMZ010000250.1:0-3280 GCA_964446105.1 uncultured Gammaproteobacteria bacterium
AACATGTGGGAAGTGCAGTGCGAAAAATCGGTGGATATGGGGCAGATCTCAATCAACGCTTTCAATCGAATGCTTCCGATTATATTCAAGAAGAATTGCGACTCTTACCTCCTCGAGAAGAAATAGACGATTTTATGTCCGATGTCGATGAGCTGCGGGATAGAGTGGAACGTTTATTGGCTACTATGAAGGAGTCTTAATATGAAATGGATTGTTCAATTTTGGCGATTAATGACGATTCAATATATTCTTGTTAAGCATGGTATTGATCGTGTGGTTTTGACTGTGCCTGGTTTAGAGCGATGGAAATTTTTGAGCTATTTCAATCCTTGGAATTGGTTTCGAAGTAAATCCCGAAATGATGCCGAATCGATTCGTTTAGCGCTAGAAGCCTTAGGGCCCATATTTGTAAAGTTTGGACAGCTTTTGTCAACACGCCCCGATATTATTCCAGATGATATCGTTGCCGAACTTTCTAAGCTTCAAGATCAGGTACCTCCTTTTTCTGGTGAGCTTGCGCAAAAAATAGTTGAGAAGTCATATGGAATGTCAGTCTCAGAAATCTTTTCTGAATTTGATCTGACTCCCTTGGCGTCAGCTTCTATATCTCAAGTTCATGCTGCAAAATTAAAAACAGGTGAAGACGTTGTTGTAAAAGTATTGCGTCCCGATGTATTAAAATTAATTAAGCATGATATTGCGTTAATGTACCTTGTGGCACGATTGACTACCCGATTTTGGTCGGAAGGTTATCGTTTAAGGCCGGTTGAAGTTGTTGCTGAATTTGAGCAAACTATCTTGGATGAATTAGATTTAATGCGTGAAGCAGCAAATGCGTCTCAGCTTCGTCGGAATTTTACGGGTTCAACATTATTAGTTGTTCCTAAAGTATATTGGGATTATTGTCGTGGTGATATTTTAGTGCTAGAGCGTGTTGATGGTATTCCGGTTTCCGATGTCGAGCAGTTAAATCGTCAAAAATTCGATCTAAAAAAATTAGCTGAAACAGGGGTTGAGATTTTTTTCACGCAAGTGTTTAGAGATAGTTTCTTTCACGCCGATATGCATCCTGGTAATATTTTTGTTTCCCGGCACAATCCAGAAAACCCTCATTATATCGCGGTAGATTTCGGCATTATGGGGACATTAAGTCCATTTGATCAGCGCTATATCGCAGAAAATTTATTAGCTTTTTTTAGGAGGGATTATCGTCAAGTGGCTATTTTACATGTGGAATCTGGATGGGTGCCGCCAGATACACGAATTGATGCGTTTGAGACAGCCATTCGTTGTGTTTGTGAACCCATTTTTGAAAAACCACTTAAAGAAATTTCTTTTGGAAAACTGTTGTTGCGTCTATTTCAAACAGCAGGCCGTTTTAATATGACGATTCAACCTCAATTGTTGCTATTGCAAAAAACGCTTTTAAATATTGAAGGATTAGGACGGCAATTATATCCTGACTTAGATTTATGGGCGACAGCATTGCCATTTCTAGAACGTTGGATGCAACAAAGAATCGGGGTTAAAGCCTTGGCTCGTAATGTGGTAGATCGCGCGCCTGGATGGGCAGAAAAATTAACGGACATGCCTGATCTAGTTTATCGTGCAATTCAGGAACACTTACAGATTTTACGTTTGGCTCCCAAAACAGCCGCTGTAAGCAAAGTGCCGCAAAGATCACCTTTAAAACGATTATTATTTGGAAGTGGGATTGCATTTATAGCAGCCTCCGCAATTAGTTTGTGGTTTGCTGATAGTCAGATAGAATTACGAACAGCGGCTAGTTGGTTTGTCAGTGGATTTGGAATAATTCTATTGTTTATTTCATCGATGATGGGTCGAAAATCGATATAAATGTTAAGAGTAAAGTATGGCAAGGAAAATTAAAGTCCATTTTAAACGCAAACTGAGTGAATTGCTCGGAGTTGGGCACAGTAAATTTGGTAAGGTTAAATTACGAAAACCTTATAAGGATGAGGACGAAGGAGGCGGCGCTTCGACCGGGCTTCGGTTAGATGCTCATCCATTATTTGCTAATTTACCTGATGGGGCGGATTCTGATTTATCGAGTGTTGCGAATAATAATGCTTACAGTGAAGATGCTGCAAAAGAGCGAGTGAACGAAGCTTCTCCAGAATTGAAGTTGCAGCCAGTGTTGCAAAAAGAATTGAATCCCAGTTTTAATCCTAAGCCTGATATGGGACCATAATTCATGAAAACACTTTCGGATGCTATTATTTACGGAACCAGCGATTTAGTTGCTCAAGTCGTGAGCGGTGGAGCAACGCTGGATGAAATTGATAATTACGGTTATACGCCGATGGTCCAATGCGCTATTGTGAATAGCGTAGAGAAAGCAAAAATCCTTCTTGATGCTGGAGCTAAAGTAGATTTTGATGATCTTACAGGTCGCACCGCATTACATTGGGCTGCTGATAACGGCAATATTGAATTGTGTAAATTGCTATTAAGTCGCGGTGCGAATCCAAATGCGTACACACGTTCTAGCCAGACCGTATTGGTCATGCCGCTTCTTCGTCATAATGAACCGATAAAAAAATTATTATATCAATACGGAGCGATGTTGCCTTGTGCACAAGATTTTATTAATGGCAAATTATTAGGGCATCGATTTGAGCTTGAAGGTCGGGTGGATGTCATTGATTATGAAGGCGCTTTTGTTGAAATAGAATTCGAAGGTTTTTATCTGGAATTTACGCTAGCGCTTGTGGTTGAATCTGTTATGCAATTTAAAAACAATTATGCGGCAAAGCATTTAAAGCCGTATTTTGATCATTTTAATATTATTATCGATTCTCTTTATGCGGCCTCACGATTGATTAAATATCAGCATTATATGATTGATGTTAAAGAGCATCAAGACGAAATTGATAGATTAATTCATCGAACACCCTTGGTTATTCCTGTTGTGTATTCAGGGCATGCTATTTGTTTCATCACCTTTGGTGATTTTTTAATTCGCTGTGATCGGGGCGAATATGGCAGGGATCATGGAACAGTGATTATTTTTAAGATGACACATCCTGAGCGAATGACCAAGGATTTTATTAGAAGTTTAATTTATAGCCGTCAAGATAAACGGACTATTGATGAAGGGTTGCCTCAGCATCTTGGCTTAAAGGTTGTTGGAACAATGCCTTTATCAGAGCAGATTTCAGGAAATTGTACGTGGGCTAACGTAGAAGCCGTTATGCCAACATTACTTTTTTTATTGCTTTTACAATCACAGCGAAGCGCTAAAGGATTTGATATGCGC
>CAYUMZ010000251.1:0-3240 GCA_964446105.1 uncultured Gammaproteobacteria bacterium
AAGGGCTGCAGGCCATAAAGTAATCTATATCGCTGGGTTTCGTAATCACCAAGAGGTGTATAGCCAAGATGATCTCGAAGCTGCTGCGGATTCGATTGTCTGGATTACTGAAAGTGGCGAGCCAATTCCCGCACGTCGTCCTCTTGATGTCAGCGCCACTGGCGATTTTTTAAGCTTGTTAGTTCGTTATGCCAACGGGCAACTGCTGCCTGAACAGCCAATGGGGTTTGATTTCCATGAGATTAAGCGCGTATTGGTCATTGGGACAAAAAAATTAGTTAAAATAATTCAAAATGCTCGTCGTAATGAGTTAAAAACATTTTTTAATCCTGAAGCTCAATTTATTGCTTCAATTTATGGCCCTATGCAGTGTATGCTTAAGGGCGTTTGCGCCCAATGTTTACAGTGGCAAGTGAATCCGTTAACAGGGCAAAGAACCAAAGCAGTGTATGCGTGCTCATGGCAAGATCAGCCATTAGATATTGTTGATCTCGATAATTTGGGTGAACGATTGGCGCAAAACAGCACGCAAGAAATTTTATCCAATCTTTGGTTAGATTATTTATTTGCTGAATATAATGTTGAACGGGTTTAATGTAGTTCAATGATTCCAATATGGATGGAATTGTTGATTAACTTATAAAGGAAATTACTATGCAACAATCTTCACAAAATCGGGGCAATCCTAATCGGAGAAATCCAAACGACCGTGGTGATCGTAATATGTCCAATAGACCACCCAATGGCGGTCGACCTTTTCATCGTCGTCAAAATCGCCCAAGTTCCAATATTGCATTTGAAATTATTCAAAATGGAACCCGTCGGATTGGAAATGGTTCAACGATTACCCAATTAATCCTATCGTTTCTGGCCGGCGGATTAATGGCATTGGCATCAGTATTCGCGCTTCAATTAGCGGGAGCAGTAGAAAATCCTGTTTGGCAACAAGTCGCATTAACATTTGGTTTTAGTGCGGGATTATTTTTAGTGCTTGCCAGTAATAGTATTTTATTTACCGAAGTGAATATATTGGTTCCTTCTAATTTATATGGTGTAAAAGTCGGCTCTGGATTTATTCGATTATTCGTATTTTGGATGCTCGCATGGATCGGAAACTATTTTGGTGTTTTAGCGACTGTTTTTCTCTTAAAAGTTGCAGGAACACAATTAACGGCGAGTGCTTCAATCATTAAATCTATCACAGACCATCGCTTATTATCAGCGAGTGGGGCTTCATTTGGATTAATTCCTTTGTTTGTATCAGGAATATTAGCTAACTGGGTCATGGGAATTGCAACGTTTTTTGCAACGTATAATCGCGTTGCCATGGGTAAAATCTTGTGTTTGCTCTTTGGTATAGCAGTAATTACTGTTGCAAATTTACAATATTTCCCTATTAATGTTTCATTATTTGCTGTTGCAGGACTGTCAGATTCTTCGATTAGTATGTGGCAAATATTGATTAATAATTTAGTGCCTATTAGTTTAGGGAATCTTGTGGGTGGTGCATTTTTAGTGTCTATACCACTTATTATGCAAATTCGTAAATCTAAAACCTCATGATTAAAGGCAGATTACATAAAATGCGCACGGTGCTTGAACAGCCCGTGCGCTACGAACTGACGTTTGACGATGAATCGATTATTCTTAATGAGATGCTTGGTCATCATGTTCACTTATCTCATACGGGTAATATTTTTTGCGTTCAATGCGGTCGACCGACAAAAAAGAGTTTTCAACAAGGGTATTGTTTTCCTTGCTATCGTCGATTAAATGAATGTAATTTATGCATGATTCACCCAGAAAAATGTCGTCACGATCAAGCTATTTGTGATCCGAATGATTGGGTGCACGCGAATTGTTTTGTTCCTCATATTGTTTATTTAGCGAATTCTTCAGGGTTAAAAGTCGGAATTACTCGACAATCTCAAGTTCCCACACGATGGATAGACCAGGGTGCTGTTCAAGCCTTGCCTATTTTTACAACACAAAATCGTTTTCAAGCTGGCACATTGGAAGTTGCATTCAAAAAGTTTGTGGCAGACAAAACTAATTGGCGCACTATGCTAACGCAAGATAATGCAAAAATAGATTTAACTGCTGAGCGCGATCGTTTACTGATGCAAGCCGCTCAAATTATTGAAACTGTACAAGCTCAATTTCCCTCTGGTGATATTCAATTGTTGCAAGATTCATCAGTTCATGAATTTCTTTATCCTGTCATCGAATATCCCCAAAAACTCCGCGTTTTTAATTTAGACACTAATCCAACAGTGAGTGGACATCTTCAAGGCATCAAAGGCCAATACCTGATTTTAGATGAGGGTGTCATTAACATTCGAAAATACGGGGGTTATGAAGTGACTATTGGTGAGAGCTGTTGTGGCTAAAAAAACGATAGATTACGTCAAGCTCTACACCGCTTGGGCTCAGCAAGAAACCAGATAATGTACTATAATTAACTACAGGCAAGATAGATAAAGTTCTTGTCAGCTTGTATTGTATGAACAGCGATATAGAGGTACATCACTATGAGTAAGGTATATCAGCCAATAGTTTCAATGAGTGTTGCTGCTTTTTTTCTTATTACGATTCCTCAAGCGTTTGCAACAATATCCACATTAATTCCTTGCACTGCTGCAAATAACTGTCAAATTTATAATGTGCCAGTTCATTCAAGCGATCAACTTAAATACAACCAAAGCATTTTTGGACGCTTCGGTATTCAGTATATTGTTGAATTTCTATGCATATCCTAAAGAACCTGAAATTTTAGCGGTTGATAGTATGGTGTCTCCGCAAGTCAGAACAGGACTTGGTGGTAGATTGCAATTTGATTCCCCCTCTACAGCGGTGTTCGGTACCATTAATATACCTGTATTAGTAATTCATGGTTTAAATGATCAGATCGTTCTACCCGCTGCGGATGTATGCATCGTATCTCAATTACCTTCTTCAACTCCAAAAACGATAAAACAATTTAATTATACAGGACATTTCTCAATGTTTGAGCAACCAGACTTATTTAATAAGGCTCTGACAAACTTTATTGATGGGATACATTGATCAGTGAGGAGGGGTTTGACAAAGCCTCTCCTCTATAGAGAGCATCGAGGGAATTCGATTTGCTGTTTGGCTCGATTAGACAAGCTAAAAACTGAGTATCTCACTCAGCGACACGGTTGAAAACGTGCCTGGCTGACATCTGAAGTCCTCAAAAACCAGGTTATTAAAGCGATG
>CAYUMZ010000252.1:0-3222 GCA_964446105.1 uncultured Gammaproteobacteria bacterium
AATACAGAATAAAAAAATTGCTTTTTTCATAATATCCTCAATGTGGTTGTCGATTGAGAATATTCTGGCTATAGAATTAGCGGGTGTCAACAGAATTATCTTTTTCCCATACCACTACTCGGCAGCTTAGCTTCGCTTACTTCATTTTCGATTGAGCTCAACAATTTTGAATGGCCTTCATCTATGGGTTGCCCTTCTTTCAATAAGTTAACACTCAGAGATAAAACATGCTGTATTTCTTTAACCCTATCTTTCTCTAATGTTGTGCCTTGCTCTAACATTTCACTAATTCTAGTGATAGTGTCTAAATCAATACCCCTCCCAATCAGATCTCTAGAACTTATGGCAGTTTCGATCCTAATATCGTCCCTAAAAAATCGATTAGAATCTGCTGTTTTTTTAGCAGTTTCATCTTTTAATATTTTTTTAATTCCTTTTAATGCTGAAATAAGATTCTCAGAATGTCCGGGTTTTTTAATTACATTTTTAAAAAAACTGATTTGGGCAGAAACCTCGCGCCGCCTACCCGATTCAATATTTTCATTTTTAACTAACACTTCAATCTCATTGATTAATCTTGACGCTTTTGTTTCAACTGTTTCTTCTGGTCGTGCTTTACTCTCAAGACCAGACTCTCCCTGAGACCCCATCTGAACAGTCGGATTTACGACTTCTTCTTTTGATTGAGCAACGTTAGCTTTATACTTCCGGATGTTATCTTCTGTTGTGATACTATTCTTGATTAATACTTGATGAAGATCTTCACCTCCTTCAGCAATCATTCGATCAACAATTGCTGACGATCCTAACAATTCTTTTCGGAAATTTCGTCCAGCCAATACCCTTGAGGGTGGTTTCACAAAAAACTCAGCATGTTCAGGATGAGCAATCATGTATGTTGCTATCTCATCAAGGGGAATTTTCTTAACTTTGCTATTCGGATTAGATACTAGCTTGGCAAAAAAATCTATCGGCCCCATCACCCTAAAAGGATCCCGACCGCCTGACTCTTTAAATAACTGCGCAATATTTCTTTGATGACCGCTAGAATAATCCCCCGTTAGTTTTCCTTCAGATTTTAAATCTACTTCAGGTGATAAAGGCGAAAAAATTCTATTTAAATAGCTTTTTTTATCTTCAAGTGAAATACGAAGCAAATCTTTCACTTCTTGATCATCTGGGTATTCTTTAACTATCCTCTGAATTTCATCTTTAAACACAGTAAAATTTCTTGGATCATTAGCTAAAGAATCATAACGCAATTCAATTTCATCTAGAATAAACTTCAATTTATCCACTGGTTTTTCGAGACTCGGCAAAATCTCTGAGATAATCTTCTCAGGAGATAAATGTTGCAATTCTTGCCCCGAAGAATATTTTCCCGTTAACAGGGCTTCAATACCAGCAATATCAAGCTCATCCTGAGCACTTTTTGGATTCTCAATGTCGCCCGTTTTAAAATACTCCTTAACAAAACGGGCATATTTTATTCCTTCTCTCAAATCAAGAAGATATAACAATAGATGCTCATCTTTTTGATTGATTAAGCCCTTCTTTAATGCCTCGGCATTCAGTTTTTCAAACATATCTGGTGGAATTTCTAGATCATGCATCATTGCGGCCAATGTCACTGCTGTATCTGCCCTAGAAAATCCTGATAATTCAATTTGTGAGATGATCATTCTTAAATCAATTAATGAACCTTCGTAGTTTTTATCCTGAAATTTTCGAATCATTACCTTTACATCATCTTTTATACTTTCAAGACTACTAGCCAATTGAGGATTCTTTTTTTCTGACCTAGCAAGCTTATCTAAATAATTGGCCAAATATAATATGATGACAGAGTCAATTTCAGGCTTTTTTAATTCGTTGAGTAAGTTTTCTACTTTCTCACCAACTACTCCAGCTTTGATTCTTTTATTTTTCTCAAGATATTCTATGATACGCCATCTTAAAAGCTGATCCGCAGAATCTGTGAGCCAAGTGAGCGTACTTTCGGGTGTGCCACCAAAGTGCACGATGTTACCCATTCCGAACTGCAGTGCAGTAAAACTTTTCAAATCTGAATTGGCGCGGATTTTCTCTAGATTCTGTTTGAACTCTTTATAGTCCTTATTTAATGGGACCACTCCCATTTTAGCTGCCCACTCCCAAGCTCTTAGACGCCTATTGGCCATATACCATCGCTCTTCTAAATCAGCAGACCATTCTCTACGGCTTTTCATACGCTACCTCCATACCATACTCTATCTAGTACAAGTATAGACCATAGCCTCTAACTGTGCCGTTATTGAGGTAGAATGAGCCAATGAAGCCCTTATGGACTGCCCATCATATGGAGATTAATGACCACGAACCTTATTCAGAAAGTAAGGATATATCGGCGATTTGTAGGAACATATTACGAAGTTGAGACAACAATAAAAGTCTATTGTCACGCAAACGGGTGTCTTCAGCCATAACCATCACATTATCAAAAAATTGATCGACGGGCGTTTGTAAAGACGCTAATTCCGTAAGTGCTTGTTGATAATTTCCCTCTTGATATAGCGCTGTGATTTGAGACTGTTTTGTCGTCATTAATTGCGCAAGATTTTTTTCAGCTTCATTATCAAAAAGCCGAGGATTGATGTGTGCTTGATTATTTGTTTGATTCTTTAAAATATTACTCACGCGTTTATTAGCCGCCGCAAGTGATTTTGCTTCTGGCAAGGTTTTAAAATGTTGAACTGCTTTAATGCGGCCATCGAAGTCCAGAGGGCTCGTCGGAAATCGTGCGTAAACCGCTGCAAAAATATCCTGAGCGCTGTACCATGTTTTTAAACGATCCACTATAAAATTTAATGTATCGTCTAAGACATTTTCATTAGGTAGTTTCACATGATAATGACTTATAGCCATTTCCAACAATTGACGCAGATCCAACGATAATTTTTTCTCAATCGTAATACGCAAAATTCCCAATGCGGCACGTCTCAATCCAAAAGGATCTTTATCGCCGGTTGGAGCTTGATTAACACCAAAAATGCCAACAAGTGTATCTATTTTATCTGCTAATGAAACTGCACAGCCTTCTAATGTTGCGGGTAATACATCACCTGCAAACCGCGGCAAATAATGCTCCCGAATGGCGAACGCAACATTGTCTGGTTCTTTTGCTAACGTCGCATAATAATAACCCATAATCCCTTGCAGCTCTGGAAATTCACCTACCATTTG
>CAYUMZ010000253.1:0-3209 GCA_964446105.1 uncultured Gammaproteobacteria bacterium
CGCAAATACATTTGAAGAAATCCTCAGTATTTTCGATTTGATGCAAATTTTACTTGCCCCTTTATTTGGCGATAGAATTTTTTGGCCTTTTTTATTCACATTATTGTTTAGCGCATCAGGTTACGTAACCTGGCGATTTTGGACCCCTGCTGTCCAAGAATATATCTCAGCTGGAATAGATCGCATGGAACGATTTAGAGCGCCTATTATGTTGGCTATTCCTCCTACCAGTGGCTTTTTAGATTTTATTAATAGACGATATTTGGCCCCGGTATTTGAAACTAGAGGTTGGCTGGGTTATGTTTCTATGGCATCCAGTGTAGCGTTATTAGGATTAGTGACCAATGAAAATGCAGAAGGCACCGCTGAGTTTTTTGGATTTTCAAATCAATCATTTTTTGTACTTGGGTTTAGCTTATTATTAGGTGGTTTTGCAGTTCTTTTTTCAATTGTTACTGACCTTCATATGATTTGGCTAGATCGATTTGCAGCAGAAGGAAGAAGTTTTCCGCCTCGAAGACCAGGGCCAGGACTCTATATTATTGTTACTTTAGGCATGTTGGAATTAGTTTATCGTACCTATATTGTAACTTACCTTACAACACGAGAAATTACAGGTGATCGATTAGCTTCACATATAAATGCGTTTGTTTTTACATTTTTTGGTACTATTCAAAATTTTTGTTTTCAGGCTATTTATGCGCTTGATGGTTCACCTCTCATTGGAATAATTAATCGCGCGTTATTACGAATGCCGATGCCGGCTAAAATTATATTTTTAATTAGTAATGGTGTGACGATTGTCGTGATTAATATGTCTTTATCAACGTATAATATTCAAACGTTATTAATGTCTTATTTTGGAGTGCCTTTTAGAGCTGCGGTTTTTGTGGGCGCTACACATGGTTTTGTAATCGCAGGCGGTGATTTTATTACCAGTTTTCTGGATGGCGTTGTGAGGATTACGTTGGGTATGGATCTATCCCCAGAAATGCGATTTATCCAGGGTGATAGAAGTCCTGCTGCTTTAGATAGCTTGGTAAGAGCTGGTCGATTTAGAATTGCTTATGCTGGTAGCCAGGAGCGTCACCGTATACAGCAAGAGCAGCAAATTGAGTTATTAACCTTAGGACAAGAGGGTGAGGATCCTCAAAACACACAACATAATCAGAGATTTGAGTAGACGAAACAATCTTATGTTCGGGACTTGCTTTTTTGTAAATTACTGCCTATGCTTACTAAGTCCTTGCTCGGCAGAACCGAGAATTCCCATTTGATTAATCCCCTTTGTCAGTGATTTCCGCGGAATTTTACGTGATGAAGGTTACTAGAGGCATAAGAAATGAGTAAAAACACAGTAGCTGTTACTGATTCAACGTTTGAAGCAGAAGTGCTAAAAGTACAGGGTCCAGTGCTTGTTGATTTTTGGGCTGAATGGTGCGGACCTTGCAAAAGTATTGCTCCCATTCTTGAAGAAGTATCAGTAGAATATTCAGATCGTTTAAAAGTTGTGAAACTCAATACTGATGAAAATCCAGATGTGGCTGTAAAATATTCCGTACGTTCAATTCCAACATTAATGATATTTAAAAATGGCATTAATGAAGCGACACGAGTAGGCGCATTAACAAAATCCCAATTAACGGCTTTTGTTGATGAGTATCTTTAAATAATTTTTTTACACTTATTTTGTAATCTTCAAAATGAGTTCAATAACGAGAGAGATAAATTGTGGTTAAAGTAACAGTTAAAAGTATCGACGTCGCTGATCTCCAGCAAAAAAGACCCGAAGAATTGATGGAAATGGGAAAACAGTTGGGAATTGAAAATCTCGCTGGAATGTCTAAACAAGGTTTAATTTTTCTTATTTCAAAAAAATTAGCGCTTGATCATCCCGAAATGAAAGCGGCGATTCATGGAAGTGGTGTACTTGAAATATTGCCCGATGGATTCGGTTTTCTACGATCACCAAAAATGTCTTATTTGCCAGGCCCTGATGATATTTATGTTTCACCCAATCAAATTAGAAAATTCAATTTAAGAACCGGTGATAGTGTGATGGGTATCATACGTGCGCCTAAAGAAGGGGAGCGATATTTAGCCCTCACCGAAGTAGAAAAAATTAATTTTGATACTCCCGATGTTGCAAAAGATCGAGTCGCGTTTGAAAACTTAACGCCAATTCATCCCGATGAACGTATTGTGATGCAACGTGGTAATGGTAGCAAAGAGGACATTACAGCTCGAATTATCGATTTAGTAGCGCCCATTGGTAAAGGGCAGCGGGGTTTGATTGTCTCACCTCCGAAGGCCGGTAAAACAATGATGCTCCAAAATATCGCCGCATCCATCGCAAATAATTATCCAGAGTGTTATTTGATTGTCTTGTTGATCGATGAGCGTCCTGAAGAAGTCACAGAAATGGAGCGCTGCGTAAAAGGCGAAGTGGTAGCCAGTACATTTGATGAACCTGCTACGCGTCACATTCAAGTGGCAGAAATGGTCATTGAAAAAGCAAAACGTTTAGTTGAGCATAAAAAAGACGTGGTTATTTTATTAGATTCAATTACTCGATTGGCTCGCGCTTACAATACAGTCGTTCCCGCATCAGGAAAAGTGTTAACCGGTGGTGTGGATGCCAATGCGTTACAACGACCTAAACGATTTTTTGGTGCTGCTCGTAATATCGAAGGTGGCGGAAGTTTAACGATTTTAGCGACAGCTCTAATTGATACCGGTTCTAAAATGGACGATGTTATTTACGAAGAATTTAAAAGTACGGGTAATAGTGAAATTCATTTGGATCGTGCTATTTCTGAAGGAAGAACATTCCCGGCAATCAATATCCCACGTTCAGGTACTCGTCGTGAGGAATTAATTACCAAGCCAGAAGAATTAAACAAAATGTGGATATTGCGAAGAATTCTGCATGGTATGGGCGAGAAGCCGTCTATTGATTTCTTATTGGAAAAATTGGCGAATACGAAAACAAATGAAGATTTTTTTGACACGATGAAACGATAAGGGGAAGGGGTCAAGGAAGAAAGGGGTCAAATCTTGACAAATGACAAATACTAAGAACATTTTAATTTGTCATTTGTCAAGATTTGACCCCTTTCTTCTTCAATCAATGTTAGACCTGACCCCTTAAAAAGTAAACACTTGTCCTTTTTTCACAAATCCTAAAAATCCATGTTCTTTTGCATCAG
>CAYUMZ010000254.1:0-3206 GCA_964446105.1 uncultured Gammaproteobacteria bacterium
AGCACAATCCCATAAATCGAGAGTTGATTTTTTAGGTGCAGATGTAGCCAAAAATATCGATTCTGCAAATATGGCACATCTCGATAATTTACTTAATAAAGTCTTTAATCACCTGAAAACAGATCGCGCTAATTTGGCTGATAATGAAAATTTACCCGCACTGCAACAAAAATATCGACAAGGTTTAGCCACATTAACAAAAGAAATATTAAACGAAGTCTCTACAACACTACAAGATCGCGAGGCAGCCAAGGTATTGTCAGATATTATTAATCGATTACAAAAAACTCCTTCAAATACGCCTGCTGCGAGGCAATTTGCAGCAGAGTTAGCATCAGTTGCTCTTAGTGATACGCCTACACCAGCTCTTGAAGCCGCTACAACAAAAGGATCGACCGAAATCTTGATGGAAGAAGTTAAAACGGAGAGAATTTCTGAAGCAACAATGAACCCTGTTGAAACTGATTATTTATCGACTATACAAGATCAACAGGACATAGTTGAAGCTCTGGCAAAACAAGCTGAAGATCTTACTACAGATGAAAAAAAACCATCTGTCGTTCAAGAGTATAAAGATGAATTTGAGGAATTAGATCGAGTACTTGAAAGTGCACGTGCCGCTGAACAAAGTACGATACCCATGATTAATATACCTGAAGTAAAAGAAAAAGAGGCTGAGGTTATACCGAGCGAGGCTGAAATAGCAGCTCATAAAGCGGAAGAAAAAGCGTATGTTGATACTATTATGGAGGAATATCAACAAGAGATTGCAGCCCCTAAAACACAATCTCCTAACAAAGAAGAAATGAGCAAATCAAGCTCAGAAGTGAAAGCCTATGTTGATTCAATAATGAAAGAACATCAACAAGAGATTGCTACCGCTAAAACACAATCACAAACCAGACCAGAATGGACGAAGCCACCATTATTAGCCCAATTTAAATCACAGAACACAGAATCTCTAGAATCAACACTCGATGAATTAAAAAAAGCAGGCGTTAATGTAGCGAGTAATGTGGATCAGAATAATGAAGTGACAGTTACGATAAGAGGAAAAATTGAAAAAACATAAAAGGCTGCAGAAATCGTAGCTAGGATAGAACCACCAGTGAAATTGGAAAAGGCAACTCCAAAATTTGACGAGCAATTAAAAAGTAATCATGCTGCTGCAGCACAGGAGGTAGTTACACTTAGTAAAGGAAATTAGCTGTAATCCCAAGGATACCCGAGGGAACTCTAAAAATTCAGAATTATTTTTATTTACAAATCACTGATTGTATTAACAATAATAATCCCATCGATTTCTTCAAAATGCTTATCAAAAGTGCAAACGAAACAGCCATTTTCAAGTGCTTGAGATGAAATCCACATATCATTGGTGGGAATAGGCTTTGCTTTCTTCTTAAGTCTTGTATAGATTTGAGCATAAATGTTGGCGGTGTCTTGAGTGAGTGGAAAGACACTGACTCGCGATGAATTCAGAAATTGATGAAGCTCATCACGATTTTTTGCAGATTTGTTTCCAGAATCAAATCCAGCATATAATTCACCTAAAACGATCGGTGAAATTACTATGCTCTCAACGTGTCGTATTACTTCCACGATATTTTTATCGCCACATTTAAAAGCTGAATAGGCATTAGTGTCTAACAATAATGGTCTCATTCCCAAATATCCTTATCTATTTTTTCAAAATATTCGATATTTTTTCTAAACTTTTTCTCATCCTCTGCAGACCACGTGCCCGCTAGGGAGTCTAGATCATGATAGGTTGGTCTTTTAACTTCATAAACATAGCCAACACCTTTCTCAATAAGAGAAAGAATAAGAATATTTATGCTGATATTTTGCTTTTTGGCTTCTTTTTTGAGCGCAATCATTACTTTTGGATTAATACCGCGCAGATTGAAATTTTGCTTTTTCATTGATACCACCATATGATACTGTATTGATACCATAGCATAGTATCATTTAGAAGGCTTGTCAACGAAATGGCTCTTATTACTGGAAGATTGGGCCAGGTCTAACATTGAAACTAGCCTAGTAAGCTAGTTTCAATATTAGACCTACCCCCTTCATCTCTTTATAGATATTTATCAAGCTTGCTCAGAACGTCTAAAAATACTGACTTATCCCAATTATTCACTGAATGAATCAATTCAGGTGATAGAAATTTAATAACATCATTTTTGGCATCAATCCAATTGATTTCATAAATCTTGTTTCTAAGCGCATTGATAAGCCAACTTTTCGACATCTCTATTCTATCGTCCTGAAAAGGACCACACTGCTCAAGTGCATTTTTCAACAAGTCAAGATTCATTTTGTGCTCATTTTGCACGTACCATATAAAATCGAACCAGTCTCTACCTTTGACATACTCACGGCAAAGCAATGCATGACATTTTCCTGCGAAGAGGCTTGTGGTATCTTGGGTCACTACTGGAAAAGGATACGGATAAACCAAATAATGCGTTTGTGGAATCGATCCACTTGGCGGGTTCGTATCGATTTCTAATTTGATAGTTATTTTTTGCTTATCTGATACGGACCTAGGGTAATGCAAATTTAGAATTTTACCAAATGAATTTTCTTTTAAAAAAGCTTTCTTTACTGTCTTATCCGCTTCTGAACGATCTAAAACTTCTAATGAAAGACCAAAAGCCTCAAACTCTAGCTTAATAGACTGTAAATACGGGTCCCAATTAAAATGACTGTCTGCATTCATAAGCACAAAATCAAGATCTTCCGAAAATCTCTGCAGTCCGTATATTATTCTCAAGCAAGTTCCACCTTGAAACAGCGCAGATTTAAAAAAATTTTCGCGAGATAACCCCGCAAGCGCAATTTCTTGGCAAATCTCTTTAAATGCATTCTCTTCTGATTGTTTTGAAATAATATTGTAGCTTTTAAGACGATCTTGAATAATATCAATTTTCAAAGTTTCTCTCCTTTTAAGGAATAAATAGATTTTAAAATATTTCTAGCACTATCACGTACGTGCTTATGCGGATAATCTTGTGCAAGCACTGCTAGTAGTTCTAAATTACTCGTTAGAATACTTTCAGGTTCAATACGAAGATCTTGCATTAGCTGTTGAACATTATTCCATGTTTTTTTTCGAAAATAAATAATATCCGTAATTGCTTTCCAAGGATCTGCCATAAGAAACTTAGCTTCATCATTTTCAATACCGGTAACACCTG
>CAYUMZ010000255.1:0-3197 GCA_964446105.1 uncultured Gammaproteobacteria bacterium
CTGTAACAGCGTAAACCACCGCGTTCATTTTCTACAATTCGTCGTGCGATAGCATCTGCACGTACGTTAAATCCTAATACGACTGCGTTTGCAGCAATAGCGAGATTCGCATCAGAACCGGTAATACCGCCAACACCGCTAGAAACAACAGTAACTTTCACTTCATTAGTGGATAATTTATGCAACGCTTCGGTAATCGCTTCCAAAGAACCTTGCACATCACATTTAAGTACAATTTTTAATTCAACGACTTCGTTTTCAACCATGCGCTCAAAAATATTTTCAAGTTTAGCCGCTTGTTGTCTTGCTAATTTCACTGCGCGATATTTACCTTGTCTGAACATCGCCACTTCGCGGGCTTTTTTCTCATTCGGAACGACTATCGATTCATCACCAGCACTGGGGGTACCAGACAGTCCTAATACTTCGACAGGCATAGACGGACCAGCCACTAACGCTTCTTTTCCATTATCGCCAATCATCATTCGAATACGACCGTATTCTGAACCCGCTAATAAAATATCCCCCTTGCGAAGCTGTCCTTGCTGAACCAACACTGTCGCAACAGGTCCACGTCCATTATCCAATCGTGATTCAATCACCACACCCGACGCTGGCCCTTCAGGTATTGCTTTTAATTCTAATAAATCAGCTTGCAATAAAATCATGTCCAGCAAATCATCAACATTTTGCCCTGTTTTTGCCGATATCGGTTGAAACACAACATCACCACCCCAATCTTCAGCGATTACACCGTATTGAGTTAATTCTTTTTTCACACGATCAATATCAGTTCCTGGTTTATCAATTTTATTAATCGCCACAATCATCGGAACATTTCCCGCTTTCGCGTGTTGAATAGCTTCCACAGTTTGGGGTTTAACACCATCATCCGCTGCAACAACAAGAATAACGATATCAGTACATTTTGCACCACGTGCACGCATCGCGGTAAACGCTTCATGACCCGGTGTGTCTAAAAAGGTAATAACGCCTTTGCTCGTTTCGACATGATAAGCACCAATATGCTGGGTAATTCCGCCCGCTTCCGTACTCGTCACTTTTGTTCGACGAATATAATCGAGCAAACTGGTTTTACCATGATCCACATGCCCCATAATCGTCACTACCGGTGCTCGCTTGATCGGCGGTATAACAGCAGCATTTTTATCGATTAAAGATTCTTCTAACGCATTTTCTTTAATTAATTTAGGAACATGACCCATTTCTTCAACAACAATGGATGCGGTCTCTTGATCAATCACTTGGTTAATGGTAACCATTGCGCCTAATTTCATCATCGCTTTAATGACATCAGACCCTTTGACTGACATTTTTTGAGCTAAATTAGCAACAGTAATGGTTTCAGTAATGGGAACTTCGCGAATAACAGGTGCTGTCGGTTTTTCAAATCCGTGCTCCAAACCTGTGAGGATTTTTTTAGCGCCTGGTTTAAATTTCTTTTTATGGCCGGCGACACTTAATTCAGTACGTTCGATGGTTTTACCTTGTCGAGCTCGTTTTTTATCCGCTTTTTTCTTCGCTTTCTTACTGACTGATTCACCTTCATCATCCACTTGATGTACAAAGGATCGTTCGATTTCAACTTCTGCTTCGCTAATCGATTTAGGCTCAGCTTTGTGCTCTTCAGCTATCTCTTCTACAGACTCAATCTCCTCATCTTCTGTAGACGTTTCAGCCATCACTTCAGCTTCTGCTTTTGCTTTAGCCTGAGCTTGTGCTTTTGCTTCGGCCCTCGCCTTCGCTTCTTCTTCACGACGTTTCTTTTCTTCTTGCAGTTGCAACTCTTCTTCTTGTTTTTGTTTTTCTAACTCACTCGGCGTCAAATACGTTCGCTTTTTCCGAGTACGCACTTCAACTTTTACAGTTTTTCCCGCTGCTTTAGGTTCGATAACACTTTTACCTTTCAAAGTGATTTTTTTCGATCCCGATTTTAAATAATCAAGCAACGCTTTTTTTTGCAGATCGTTGATCAACGAATTTTCATCAACCGCAGAAATACCTGCCGCTGATAATTGACTTAACAATTTATCAACGGTTGCACCGACTGTCGTCGCTAGTTCTTTAACGGTTACTTCTGCCATTTGTCTCAATCACTCTCTATTAAGCGGAAACTGCTCATTTTACTACTGAAACCACGGTTCACGTGCCTTCACAGGAGTTCCCGCTAAAGCGGGTACTCCTTCCTGGATTTTAATGATGATTTTGAACAAAGTCCAAAATCACCAATCAAGGGGTAGAGCTGCGCTTCTCCCCCTTGATAATCCCCCATTGCTTAATGTAAAGCACAAAACACTTACAATATGTTCTACTACTGAAACCACGGTTCACGTGCCTTCATAATTAATTGCGCAGCACGTTTCTCATCCATGCCTTCAATATCAATCACATCATCAATTGATTTTTCAGCCAAATCTTCTCGTGTCACTATGCCATTTTTAGCGAGATGGTAAGCCAATTCTTTGTCCATACCTTCAAGCTCAAGTAAATCTTGATCTGGTTTAACTCCACTACTTCCTTCCAATGCTAACTCCTTTGTTAACAGAACATCACGCGCTCGTTCTTGCAACTCTTTAACGATATCCTCGTCAAATTCTTCAATTTCTTCCATTTCTTCTGCAGCTACATAAGCCACTTCTTCAATAGTTGAAAATCCTTCATCGATCAAAATTTTGGCAATATCTTCATCAACGCCCAATTGTTCAACAAACAATTTCTTGGTGATTTCAGATTCATCTGAGCTCTTTGTTTCAGCCTCTTTTACTGACATGACATTTAATGTCCAGCCTGATAATTCACTCGCCAATCGAACATTTTGACCATTTCGTCCAATCGCTTGTGAAAGCTGATCTTCGTTCACAGCGAGATCCATGGAATGAGATTCTTCATCAACAACAATGGATGCAATCTCAGCAGGTGCCATCGCATTAATGACTAATTGCGCGGGATTATCATCCCACAAAATAACATCAATACGTTCACCATTAAGCTCACCAGATACCGCTTGCACACGAGAACCTCGCATACCAATACACGCACCTTGGGGATCAATTCGACCATCATTAGTTTTCACAGCAATTTTTGCACGGGATCCAGGATCACGCGCAGCGGCTTTTATCTCAATGACTTGTTCAGCAATTTCGGGCACTTCTATTTTAAATAATTCCACCAACATT
>CAYUMZ010000256.1:0-3173 GCA_964446105.1 uncultured Gammaproteobacteria bacterium
GTAGATATTATTTTTTTGAGGATTTACTTTATCTAGTGTTTCACGATTTCTTTGCAAAAGGGCGTGAAATTTTTCGAGAGTGTTATCGGACAGTAAATGGTTAGAAAAATCAATATGAATTATTGAGTGATTGTTGGATAGAGCGTCAAGTATCGCTAAAGCATCATTATCCGAGATTTTATATTGATTTCGAAGAACGGCATGTGCACTGAGATTAAGGTATTGAAGACTAGAATTATTATCGATGAGCTCAATAAGCGATTTCACTATTTTTTTGCTATAACGTTGAGCAGGTATATTTAGTCTCTGGATGGTTGGATGTGATTTTAAAATATTCAATAAAAAACAGAATTGGTTTGAAGTAAGTTGAAATAAAGCCTTTCCGCATAAAACTAAGTCCGTCAAATCATGTGTTGCTAATAAGAAATCAGCTTCAGAAAAATTGATGATGGACCACATGATATTGATGAGCATTTCGGGGGTAAGTCCAAATTGATTAGTTAAATAACGGCTGGCGCCATATTTAATCAATAAATCACTAAATTGTTTGTTTTTTTGGATTCGCGCGAAAAAGAGAGGGCTATATCCATAGTCATTAAAATCGTCAATTTTTATATAATCAATATATTTTTTTAATAAGTGTTCGACCATTAGATATTGGCCAGCGACGATTGCTGAGACTAAAGGTGAAGACTCATGAGAATCTAGGTTTTTTAAGTGATACTCTTTTTCGGGGCCAGTGGAGAAATGCTTCATTATTGCTTCAAATACATTGATAGCTCCTGATAAAACAGCGACTCCTAGAGGAGTGTAACCGTAAGAATTTCGTGTGTCTAAATTTACTCCTCGGTCTATGGGTTCATCAATTATTTCAGCAAAGTTAGTATTTGCAGCGACATGAATAACAGTGTTACCTTCTTGGTCTCTTTCACTAATTAGTGAAAATCCGCTATCTATAAGCCATAGAGTTGTTTTGTGATAACAATATTTTACAGCTTGAGTCAAAATACTAGCCTTCTTAGACTTATTCGAGTGTGAAAACCTATCTTCTAGTTCGTCGCAAAGAATAAAATATTCTTTTGCCTCTTCAATATGATTGTTCTCTAATAATAGTGCGGCATAATGAAAAATTAGATTGGCAAATACGTGTTCATTTTCGTGTTGATATTGTTTTGCAAATGCATAGACTTGTTTGTGGATCGCTAATGCTTTAGGAAGGTTTCCTGTGAGATACTGAATAATTCCATTTAGGTTATATACCAAAAGCATTTCAATGTTATTTGAACTCCAATGTTTTTCATAGAGTTTAATCGCTATTTCAATATGATGTTTAGATCGGCTGTAATCGTTTTTATAACAATATAGCGAGCTAAGATTATAGTGCTCTCTTCCAATTAGAAAATGAGTTTCCCCAAAATGTTGAGCCAATACCGGAAGTAATGCCTCGTGATGTGCAATGATTTTGTCGATATCGTTAGTGAGTTGAGGAACTAGGATATAGGCAGGTTTATAGCCCGTCTCTTCTTTCCCAAATAACACACGTTGATCAAAAGTAATAAGACCTGATGATACTGGGATACGTCCAATAAGTAGTGATTGTTGCAAAGCTACCCCCAGATTGCTGACTGCTAGGGCAATTTCCGGGTTATCATATTCGACATTATAATTATAAAAGTACCGAGATGATCGTTGATGATGTATTACTGCATCTTGATAGTTGCCTAGGCTTGTAAAGACGGCTGCTAAATCCGCATCGAGTCTGGCAAGTTGCCAACAGAGCCCTGTGCCTAATTGTTTTAGTATCGAACGCGCAATAGAAAGTGTCTTCATGGCTGCTCTGGGATGGCCTAGAGTAAAATATTGATACAAACCAAGGGTATGCAATATTTCATATAGGTCGATGTTCTGTAATCTTTGTGTCAGGGCGAACTTTATGATTGTCATGGCATGAGGTAAGATATCAATAATTTCATTGCTTGCTTTTTTGATTAATCTTGTATCAAAGTTAAAATAGTTTTTAATCGCGGTAATTAACTCATCCATACAGGTTTTGATTTTAATTTCTTTAAACAAAATATCCATGTATTTTAATTGAAGAACTTGTTGTGTCATAGTGTTGAGTGAAACGTAATCGCCATCGGCATGGTTACAAATCAATGAATACTTCGTCAGAATGCTAATAGACTCATTTAACTCAAGACGGTCTGAAAATAGATTCGTAAGTAGTTTTTTGGGAATTTTGTCGTGATAGAGAAATATAAAATAGCGTAATAATCTTGAGACTGAATCTTTCGTCTTCAAGACATGTTCAATAGATACGTCCCATGTTGTCCATATCGTTTTAGAAGAATCACTAATCTGAATATCATACAGACGTTGTTGATAATTCTCTTTTTCATCTAATAGTGAAATATAGCTTTTTATGTTTTCACCAGTTATTTGCATATAGGACATTGCTTGAGCCAATGCTAATGGGTGATTTCCTAATTTTACACGAAGATAATCGATATTGTTTGGATTTTCGTCAGGAAAAAACTTCTGAACGTAGGTATGGCATTCATCTCGCGTAAATTCTCGCAATTTAAATGCGTTGGGACAAAATTGTGGATTAATTGTAGTAAAAAGAGCATGAACTTCTCCTTTAATATTATGGTGTTCAGGTCTCACTATGATCGGATCAATCTCAAAATTAATGTCATTAAAAACAAACAGGGTGTTTTTATGTTGTTTGAGAATGGATTTATATAATTTATTAATGAGGTCATGAGTGTCATCACTTTTAGCTACATCCAGTTGTTTGGCAAGTGAGATTAGTAGAGAATGTAAATGTTCTAAACTATTGGGAGTAAGCCAAGCGACATAGGAATATGCTTCTGAATTTGAGACCTCGAGAGCATAGTGTGCTGCGAGCTGCGATTTTCCACAGCCATGCAAACCTGTGATGACAACAGAAGAAGGTGCGTTTTGAAATTCAAGAAAATGTTGTTGTATTCGAAGTCTTAGATCTATCCTATCTAAATAATTTTGATTTAGAGTCGGACCAAAACCAAAAATTGCCAAAAGCTCCTCCTTAAGATTATCCGTTAATTTTATCACATTTAAACCAGGTGAACGTTAACCATTGAATGGGTTAATGTCAATTAATAGATAAAAATCAAGTTCACAATTACTCT
>CAYUMZ010000257.1:0-3173 GCA_964446105.1 uncultured Gammaproteobacteria bacterium
ATAAAAATAATATTAAGAATTTTTTAACCAATAAAATATATTTTTATATATTTCCCTCTCCTTTAAGTTCATGCCAAAACTCTACTAATTGGTTTTTGGTGTTTAAACCATATTTATCTTTGACATTACGTAAGTGCTGCTCCACGGTTCGATGAGATATATCTAATTTTCTAGCGGCATTTTTCATCGTAAAACCTTGAGAAATTAAGTCTAAACATTCCTGTTCTCTTGATGTTAATAAATCGATAACCCCACCGCTTCTTTGTTGCTCTTTGTTTCTTAAAAAATCCATTTGAGGAACTTCTATAGAAGCCATATTTTCAATTGTCTTTTGATTCGTAATGGTATGATAGAGATCTAAAAATATTAGATTTGATTCATCATATTCCTCAATCAGATGGGATGTCGCCTTTTCGAAATAGGGAATGAATCTTTCCAATTGAGGTAAAGCATTAAAATAAAAATTCACCATCGACTTGTCATATTTATGACTACCGAAACCACAGATTCTGTAATAATCTGAAAAGCGATCTACAATAAATAAACCATAATGTAAAGACGTCTCCGCGGCAGTTAAAATCATTTTCTCATATTTTTCTGCAGATGTAGGACCGAGCGGTAACCTTAAATCCGGCGATAACAATGTAGATCTCATACCGAAGGAACTGAATAGATTTAATTCTTCAAAAGTCGCATAAATACCTTTAACAAACAATTTGTCTGCTAAATCAGGGTGTGTGCTAAAATACATCATTTCACCAGTATCAAACATTTTAGCGTAAGAAAAATAATGTAGTGGCGTTTTTTTAAATAAGGGGTAGCAAATCTTCATAATTTCGTCTTGGTTTATTTCAGCTATTTTTTTAATAGCCGTGACCGGAGCAATTGATTGAATTATTTTCATACTATAATTTTCTCCAGCTGTATTTGTGAAAATCATATCCATTCATGCCACAATTCCACTAGTTGATTTTTTGTATTCAATCCGAATTTATCTTTAATGTTACGCAAATGCTGCTCAACGGTTCTATGAGAAATGTCAAGCTTTAGCGCAACATTTTTCATAGTAAATCCCTGAGCGATTAATTCCAAACACGAACTTTCTCTCAAAGTAAGATTTGATTTAGCTTTTAATTCGCTTTTGACACTAGATGATGGACAATACAGATCATCGACATTAAGAGATGATATGTTAATATTAAATTTCTTTTCTAGAATTTTATTCTGGTAGGTCGGCAATATGATTTTATATTTATTTAATTGCGAATTAATAATATGCTCACAATGAAAATCAAAATAATGGGTAAATTTTTCTAAATAGCCCAAAGAGTTCAAGTAAAAGTTAATAATAGATCTATCATCTTTTTTAATACCAAAGCCGAATGTTACATAATAACTCTCACGTCTTTCAACAAGGTACAGCCTATGATAAATACCTTGATCAGTTGCATGAGCAATATTCTCTTCGTATTTTTCAGGGTCTAAGTCGCTCGCGCCGGGCGGCAAAGACGTCAAAGTTGAAAGATAAGTGGCTTTTTGACGATAGAGACTAAAAAGTTGAAACTCTTCTAGAGTTGGTAATAACGAATTAGTCAATATTTTGGTAACAAATTCTGGGCAAACACTAAGAGTAGTAGTGGTGCCATCATCATAACATCTCAAATAATCAAAATAAGAAAGTGGTGTATTTTTGAATAATGGGTAGGAGATTCTGCAAAGCAAGTCATGATTATCAGTTAAAACTGATTGCGCAACATCTACACTAATATCGTTATTTTCTTGAATCATAAATTTGATTCCGACTTTTGATTATCAAAATATTCATGCCATAACTCAACCAATTGATTTTTTGTATTCAGCCCAAATTTATCTTTAATATTACGCAAATGCTGCTCAACTGTTCTATGGGAAATCCCCAATCTTTTTGCGGTGATTTTCATTGTATAGCCTTTTGACAGATAACCTAAGCATTCATTCTCATGGCTAGTTAAAGCGGCTAAATCATATTCAAACTTACTTGTAACCGGCAAAAGAAAATTAAAATTCTCAATGTTTCCTTTTTCATTTAATGAATTCTCATCAAAATCAGGAGAATCCAAGTAGTTAGGTAGAAAAATTCGATCGTCAGAATTTTCATTAGACATCAAATCACAACACAAACTTTCAAAATAAGATATAAAATTTTGCAAGCAGTTATATGAGTTCAAATAAAAACTAAAAATGGAAATATCATCATTATCAACAGCAAAAATACAATGCCTAAAATAGCTGGGAAACCGATCAATACAAACTAATGCATGATAACTTTTCCGATCAGCAGCATGTGATATTATCTCCTCATACTTTTCACGTTTAATTGAACCGATATTTTTTGGAAAAGGTAAAACATGCGAGAGAAACACAGATTTCATGCCTAATTTCACCATCATAGCAAGATCGAAATAAGAAGGTGTCAGATTATTCTCAAGAAGCCTGAGAGTTATATCCGGATCTGTGACATATGCACCTGTTTGACCGTCATCGTAGAAAGCATAATATCCAAAATATTTAATCGGGGTATTTTTAAATAGCTCATGACAAACATTACTAATTTTATCATTATAGCCATTTAAAATTTTAGAAATTTTATCATGAGATAGCTGTGAATATGTCGTAATCATAGTTTATTTTCCTCCTGAAATATTTTTATATTCATGCCAAAAATCAAGCAGTTGGTTTTTAGTATTCAAGCCGATTTTATCTTTGATATTTCGCAAATGCTGCTCCACAGTTCTATGGGATATTTTGAGCCGCATGGCAACACTTTTCATCGTATATCCTTGTGCTATCAAAGACAAACTTTCCTTCTCCCTTATAGTCAAACGTATATCAGAAAATTCATCTACATATTCCGCGTTAAAGAGCTTTTCAGTTTCATTGAATTCAGTGAACCCATCAAAATTTTCATTTACAATCAAAGGCGCATGATAAGTTGGCAGATATATTAATCCATCATCACTACTATCTAGCAGATCATCGGCCCGTCTTTCAAAATAATTAACGAATGTCTCTAATACTGGTAGAGCGTTAATATAAAAATTTAATATGGGCTTGCTCGACTTTTCAATCCCAAAACCACATACCCTATAATAATTCGATACTCTATTAACGAAAAATAAAATGTGAAATAACTC
>CAYUMZ010000258.1:0-3169 GCA_964446105.1 uncultured Gammaproteobacteria bacterium
ATAGTCTACAACAGAGGCTCCTGCCTAACAATAAGATACTCCCCACCCAGGGGTGGTAGCTAACTCTTGGGTGTAGCTGTCACCCAAGGGTGAGGCTCTAGGGGCAGCGTAATGGAAGGAGTTCTCGTGCTAGTGGGACTCTTGTGTAACGTCATTGGCCAGGAGAAAACAATGGATACTGTCGTTAAAGATCTACTCTTGAGTGGACACAACCTCTTAGATTATCAACATATGTTCGATTTAAGTGAAGCCGATCTCAACAAAAAAATCATTACCTGTGCCAGTGGGTTCGACACCTTTAATCTTGAAATGACGGCTCAAGGAAAATCGGTTATTTCATGCGCACGAAATTATAATCTTAATCAAAATGAGATGAGAGCCTTGGTAGAAAAAAATATCGCCAGAATGAAAAATCATTTTGATGAACATCAAGAACAATATTTACTCGACACCAATGCAACATGGACTGATATTAAAACTAAATTATTGCAAGCTGCTGAACGTTTTCTAGATGATTACATTCAAGGTCAAACTGAAAAACGATATCGAGCAGATGTACTCCCAGCGTTGAATTTTCCCGATAGTTCTTTTGATTTAGCACTCTGTTCGCATTATCTTTTTGCACAAAGTGGCTTATCTTTAGATCAACATATTTCATTTATTAAAGAAATGTGTCGTGTGGCTAAAGAAACTCGAATTTTTCCATTGTCGAATGCGTACGGTGAAATTTCTGATTTATTAGGACCCGTAATGCTCCAATTACAAATGCAGCATTATGGAGTAGAGCTCAAACAAGTGTCGTATGAATTCCAGCGGGGTAGTAATGCGATGCTAAGAATTTGGCCTACGGCGTGCCCAGTCTAGAAGGGGTCAAGTCTTGACCCCTTTCTTTTAATCTCTTGCGCCAACCACGCCGTGCGGCACATGACCAGTAGCCACATGCTGACTCGCAGAGTCACAATGCACGCGTTGATCGTCAAAAAAGATATCCGCACCAAAAGCTTTCAAAAAATGACCTTTATCTAATCCGCCTAAAAATAACGCTTCATCTAAACGGATGTTCCATGATCGTAGTGTACGAATCACACGTTCGTGTGCAGGTGCAGATCGGGCCGTGACTAAAGCCATACGCAACGGAGAATTCTCATGGGGTAGCTGCTGCTGTAATTTATGTAAGGCGCTTAAAAAACCTTTAAATGGACCTCCGGGGAGCGGATTATAAGCCGACGCTTTTTCACTTTCGACAAAAGCCTCAAATCCTTGTTCTTGATAAATTCGTTCAGCGTCATCACCAAACAAAACAGCGTCACCATCAAAGGCAATACGTAATTGATGATGACTTTGGCTTGAAGGCTCCTCATTTAATATCGTTGCGGCAGCACAATTGTTCGCGAGTGCACTTCTCACATCCGCAGGATCCGTAGATAAAAACAAATGAGATCCAAAAGCTGAGATATAACGGTAGGGGCTTTCACCACTGCAGAACGCTGCACGAGTAATATCCAATTGATAATGTGCGATGGAATTAAAAACCCGTAATCCAGAATCTGCGCTGTTACGAGAGAGCAGTATTATCTCAACATACGGGCCATATTGATTCAGATTCAGGAGTTTCTGAACCAGGCCAAAGGCCCCACCTGGCTGCAAAACATCATTTTCATGCTCAACCTGATAGCGTGAAAAAGCTTCCACGCCTTCTTGCTCAAACACAGCGTTACTTTCAGTCAAGTCGAAGAGGGCCCGTGACGAGACCGCAATCACTAATTTATCATCTAAAGGCTTTGGCATGGGTTTTTCCTAAGACTATTCCAGCAATTATTTGCATTCTCTCATAATGGAAGTAGGGGTCAAGTCTAATGGGGTCAGGCATGCAAGTTTGCATTCAGATTAGATTGATACTGTGCAATCAAATCTTAATGCAAACTTGCATGCCTGACCCCAATACCGACTATTTTTTACTAGGAATATCAAGCTTAAAAAGTCGTTCTTCTTCGGCTTTTCTTTCTGCCGGGGGTAGGTGTTGTACTGCTTTAGCTTTGATCTGGTCGAGTTTAATGAGAGATATATTAATTACATCCTCAGCAGCATCAAGCGCTTTGCCTAATTTCGAATTCGATCCACCTTGCCCTAATCGTTCTACGGTTTTTTGCTTCTTTTCCAGTTTTTCGAGTTCAGAATTTAATACCTTGATCATTTTAGAAGCACCCTCTAACAATCTGTGTGCATTTTCCTTGCTCGATAGTACGCTTGGATTATTTGCAAGATTTTCTAATACCTGAAACTCATTTTTAAAACCCAATGCATCAATAATATGATTTCTTGCTTCATCTAAATTCTTTTGGATCTCAGGAATGTTATCGAGTGTAGCTTTTGCAATCTGATCCTTATAAGTATTATAACGTGTCGCATTTACAATAAAATCCATCGATATACTTACTGAAGCTAAAACTTGAGTGATAGCATTTGTAATTTTTTTTTCATTGAGGCTTATAGTAACAAGGGATTGATTTGATGATTGTCCTTCTTGCGAAGATGACCGAGCACTCTCGATTAGTCTTTTTAACTTCCCAGGCTCTCTTCGTGCTTTCTTGCTAGTATCTCCTTCAAGAACCTGTTCTGCTGGCCTCTTATTGAGAGTAGCCTCATTGATATTTTTTTGTTCATTCTTAAGAGCAGATTCCATTTTTTTTAGTTCCATGATTGCAATTTTAATAGCAAATGCAAAGGCTTTCTCTACGTCAGATTTATAGGATATATTTGCAAGGGCACTTTTCAATTGACCTCTAAGCGCTCTTACTTTTGATATTTGAGATTCGAGTTCTTCTGGTTTTTTAAGTCTTATTGCACCTCGACTGACATCTAAAACTTTCTTCACATCTGTCAAGGAGAATTGATCATACATTATTCCCTGTGTGTTTGTATCTATAATTTTATTTTCCTTATAATCAAAATATCCATTCCTCATATCATCAAGGAGTTTTCTTTTATCTATTTGAGATTTCTCTAAGCCTTTAATATCATCTTCAATATCTTGCTCTAGTCTTGATTTCTTATCGCTATATAATTGTCTCGGTTGAGTAGATTTCTCTTTTCCGAGATCAGACTGAACTTCCGAATTAATACTTTGAATTTCAGCATCATCCATATCGATTAGATTGACTTCCTCATC
>CAYUMZ010000259.1:0-3154 GCA_964446105.1 uncultured Gammaproteobacteria bacterium
TTTCTGCGATTGTAGCGCCCAGTTTTTTAATTTCATTAATGGCCTCTTGAATCACGACAGCAACATCATTTTCGAGTCCATTGGCGAAATGTTCTTTGGCAAAACCGATTCGAAGGCCTGTTAACGGTTTATGTAAATCGGCTGTATAATCCGGTACCTCACAATTGACGCTGGTGGAATCTTTTTCATCATGCCCGGCCATGATATTTAAAAGAAGCGCTGCATCTTCAGCCGTTTGGGCAAAAGGACCACCCTGGTCCAAGCTCGATGCAAAGGCGATCATGCCGAATCGGGATACTCGTCCGTAAGTCGGTTTAATACCGGTAATGTTACACATAGACGCAGGTTGACGAATTGATCCGCCGGTATCCGTGCCCGTTGCTGCAGGAATCAATCGGGCAGCGACAGCAGCAGCTGATCCTCCTGAGGAGCCGCCCGGAATCCGCGTGATATCCCAAGGATTTTTCACAGGGCCATAAAAGCTATTTTCATTCGATGAGCCCATTGCGAATTCATCCATATTGGTTTTGCCTACCATCACCATTCCGGCTTCTTTGAATTTTGTTGTGACGGTCGCATCATAAGGGGAAATAAAATTATCCAGCATTTTGGATCCGCACGATGTTTTGATTCCATCGGTACAAAAAATATCTTTGTGCGCATAAGGGATGCCAGTAAGCGGACCCGCTTGCCCGCTTGCAATTTTCTTATCGGCTTCTTGGGCAGAATTAAGAGCAGATTCATGGCACACGGTAATAAAAGCGTTTAATATGGAATTGTGTTGATCAATTCGATCTAAAAAAAACCGAGTGGTTTCTACACTGGAGATTTTTTTTGATGCAAGATCTTTTGAAAGTTCCGCTAGAGTTTTATTTTCTAATCCCATGATTTTCCTTAATATTTTTGTTCTTCGCTAGGGCGTTCCTCGATAACCTTGGGAACGAGGTACAATCCTGCCTCAGTGAGCGGAGCAGAGCGTTGCATTTTTTCACGTAGGTTGGATTCCGTCACGATGTCTTCTCGAAGCGGCTGAGTGATCTCTTGTGGATGTGCCATGGGCTCAATGCCTGTGGTGTCTTCGGCATTCATTTGTTCGACAAGATCAAGAATTTTTGTCAGATTTTTAACATGGGCAGGTATTTCTTCGGCTGTGAGTGCAAGTCGTGCAAGATGCGCAACATTTTTCACGTCGGATTCTGAGAGAGCCATGGGTTTTTTCCAGTGATAAAAAAGGCAGTATAGCAAACAGAAGGGGTCAGATCTAATATTAATACTAGCTTTCATTTTTGTGTCAAATATTCCATCTCTGAATGAGCTAGTGTTAATATTAGATCTGCCCCCTTCTCTTTAAGAATTTTTTCCGCTAAAGTTTGCGTCACTCTAGGTTTTTCAAAGGGGCATGAAGATGTTAAAAAAATTACGTGGAAGATTTTCAAATGATCTATCGATCGATTTAGGTACAGCGAATACCTTAATTTATTTGCCTAATGAAGGGATTGTGCTCAATGAGCCTTCGGTGGTTGCAGTTCGACGCGGTGATGGCAGCAATGGATCGGGCGCTGTTGTGGTTGCTGTTGGATTAGAAGCCAAACGAATGTTGGGTCGAACGCCAGGAAATATCACTGCAACACGACCATTAAAAGATGGCGTCATCGCTGATTTTAATATTACTGAGAAGATGTTACAGCACTTTATTAGCAAAGTGCATCAAAATCGCTTTTTGAAACCGAGCCCTCGAGTATTAGTGTGCGTGCCTTGTGGTTCTACTCAAGTAGAGCGTCGTGCCATTCGCGAATCGGCAATGGGCGCCGGAGCACGTGAAGTGTATTTAATCGAAGAACCCATGGCAGCTGCAATGGGTGCCGGCTTGCCCGTAGAAGAAGCGCGTGGATCGATGGTCGTTGATATTGGTGGTGGTACAACCGAAGTCGCTATTATTTCACTGAGTGGTATTGTGTATTCCGCTTCAGTGCGTATTGGTGGTGACCGATTTGATGAAGCTATTGTCAATTATGTACGTCGTAATTACGGGACATTAATTGGTGATGCGACGGCTGAACGAATTAAACATGAATTAGGGGCAGCATTCCCGAGCACTGAAGTGCGAGAAATTGACGTCCGCGGTCGCAATTTGGCTGAAGGTGTGCCTCGTAGTTTCACATTGAATAGCAATGAAATACTCGAAGCACTGCAAGAACCACTATCGGGAATTATTGGTGCTGTTCGCAGTGCGCTCGAACAATCTCCGCCTGAATTGGCCTCTGACATTGCCGAGACAGGTATGGTGTTAACGGGTGGTGGTGCGCTGTTGAAAGATCTTGATCGATTGCTGATGGAAGAAACAGGATTGCCTGTTATTGTGGCAGAAGATCCACTCACTTGCGTTGCCCGCGGGGGCGGCAGAGCGCTGGAATTAATTGATAAATTAGGTCCAGGATTTCTCGCAAGTGATTGATCAATATAATTAAATTTTGGGATTCCCGCTAGACGAAAGCGGGAGTTCCTGTCAAGTTAGGATGATTTTCCAGCAAATAGGGTAAGTGTCAAGGAGTAGCGTTATTAAAGTTTTGTTCAAACGTGATTCGCTACTGAGTATTCGTCTCGTAGCTCTTGTAATAGCCTCCTTAGTGCTGATGGTAGTCGATCATCAGTACCAATATCTCGCATACTCACGCTCAATGCTTACTTCGTTAATTACACCGATTCGATCCATGGTTGATGCGCCAGCGCGTTTTATCAATTGGGTTGAAAATAATATTTCTGAACAACAGAATTTTGCAGCAGAAAATGCACGATTAAAAACAGAGCAGCTGATTTTACGAGCAAAGCTTCAAAAGATGGAAGCATTACGCCAAGAAAATGATCAATTGCGTTCACTGTTGCGAGCTTCTCAAAAAGTGAGCGGGAAAGTATTAGTTGCAGAATTATTAGCCGTCGAACTTGCACCCTTTACGCGTCAAGTGGTTTTGAACAGGGGCAAAAAGGATCATGTGGTCATGGGCCAGGCGGTGCTGGATGCTTATGGTGTGATGGGGCAAGTCATTGAAGTAAATCAAGATTCTAGTCGGGTGTTATTAATTTCGGATTCTCGCAGTGCGGTCCCTGTACAAAGTACGCGCACAGGCAGTCGGGCGATTGCTGTAGGGCAGGGTAT
>CAYUMZ010000260.1:0-3129 GCA_964446105.1 uncultured Gammaproteobacteria bacterium
GGCTGTAATACCATCTTCTGACAATCTTTTGTTTTCTCCAGCGCGCGTATTAATGCAGGATTTTACAGGGGTTCCAGCTATTGTTGATTTGGCTGCTATGCGAGCCGCTATGGTTGCCCGCGGAGGCGATCCTAAAAAAGTGAATCCCTTGACGCCGGTGGATTTAATTATCGATCACTCTGTGCAAGTGGATGAATACGCTAATAATCATGCGTACACCGATAATGTTCATATTGAAATGCAGCGCAATCGCGAGCGCTATGAATTTTTACGTTGGGGTCAGCAGGCCTTCGATCATTTTAGAGTTGTTCCTCCTGGAACGGGGATCTGTCATCAAGTGAATTTGGAATATTTAGGTAAAGTTGTGTGGACACGTGAAATTGATGGTAAAAACGTTGCGTATCCCGATACCTTAGTCGGTACCGATAGCCACACGACAATGATCAACGGTTTGGGTATCTTAGGTTGGGGCGTTGGGGGTATTGAAGCTGAAGCTGCAATGTTGGGGCAACCCATTTCAATGTTAACCCCTGATGTCATCGGTTTTGAAATCACAGGCCAATTGCAAGAAGGCATCACCGCTACCGATTTAGTGTTAACGATTACGCAAATTTTGCGAAATCGAGGTGTGGTCGATAAATTCGTTGAATTTTATGGCCGTGGATTGTCTTCGCTAACCTTACCTGACCGAGCAACAGTAGCCAATATGGCACCGGAATATGGGGCAACCTGCGGATTCTTCCCAGTCGATCAAGAAACGCTAGATTATCTGGCCCTTACGGGTCGTGATGAAAATCAGATTGCTTTGGTAGAAGCCTATTGTAAAGCGCAAGGATTGTGGCGAGATGAAACGTCTGCTGATCCTGTATTTACCGATACACTGCATTTAGATTTAGCGGATGTGAAAGCGAGTCTTGCTGGGCCACGTCGACCTCAAGATCGCGTTTTGATCTCTGATTTACCCCAAGCCTTTGCGAAACATCAAGAAGCACTAATCAAAAACACTGCATCAAATCCTGTGAAAATTGAAGGTGGATTTGAAATAGATCATGGAGCGATGGTGATTGCTGCCATTACTAGCTGTACGAATACGTCGAATCCCAGTGTGTTGATGGCAGCTGGTTTATTAGCTAAAAAAGCCTGCGAGAAAGGCTTAACTGTAAAACCTTGGGTTAAGACTTCACTGGCTCCTGGATCAAAAGTCGTTACCAGCTATTTAGAAAAATCCGGCTTACAACACTATTTAAATCAGCTCGGATTCAATTTAGTGGGATATGGTTGCACAACCTGTATTGGAAATTCAGGGCCGCTTCACGAGCCTATTGCAAAAGCGATTGATGATCATAGTTTAGTCGTAAGCGCAGTGCTGTCAGGTAATCGTAATTTTGAAGGTCGAATACACCCTCAAGTGAAAGCGAATTGGTTAGCCTCTCCGCCTTTAGTCGTTGCTTATGCACTAGCCGGAACCTCCAAAATTGATCTGCACAAAGAACCTTTAGGGCAAGATAAAAATGGTCAGCCCGTTTTCTTAAAAGATATCTGGCCAACAAACGCGGAAGTTCATGCTGAAGTGCAGACTGTACGCAATACTATGTTCAAAGAACAATATGCCGATGTATTTAAAGGCGATAATGAGTGGCAAAATCTGCCCACCAGTGAAGATTCAACTTATCATTGGCGAGAAGATTCGACGTATATTCAACATCCGCCATTTTTTATGGAACAAGTTAAACCCGCTGACATTCAAAACGCGCGAATTTTAGCGATGCTCGGTGATAGCATTACGACAGATCACATTTCACCCGCTGGCTCGATTGGAAAAAATACCCCGGCTGGGCAATATTTAATGGCTGAAAATATTCAGCCTGCTGATTTTAATTCTTACGGCGCTCGTCGTGGAAATCATCAAGTAATGGTGCGGGGAACTTTTGCGAATATTCGTTTGCGTAATCAAATGACACCCGATCGAGAAGGTGGATTTACTCGGTATTTTCCCTCGGGAGAAGAAATGAGTATTTATGAAGCTTCGCAGCACTATTTAAAATCCAATACACCGTTAGTGATTTTTGCCGGAAAAGAATACGGTACAGGATCTTCGCGAGATTGGGCAGCGAAGGGTACTCGATTGTTAGGCGTTAAAGCGGTGATTGCACAAAGCTATGAGCGCATTCATCGTTCCAATTTAATTGGTATGGGAATTTTGCCTTTGGAATTTATGTCGGGCTCTGATCATAAATCTTTGGGGTTAAAAGGTTCTGAAACAATCAGCATTTCAGGAATTAATTCAATAAAACCCGGTTGCCAATTGAATTTACGCGTTGTTGATGAACAAGGTAAAGAACAAGAAATTCCTGTGCATTGTCGTATCGATACTCAAGATGAATTGCATTATTTTCAACAGGGCGGAATATTGCAATACGTGCTGGATCAGTTAGCAAAAAATTAGATAATGGGGTAAGAAGGGGTCAAGATTTGACCCCTTCAACGATGTTATTTATCAACTACGCAAGAAGTTGTTGTTCCATCGAGGCAAGTCACTGTGCAAGACGATAAACTATTTATGTCGATCGAGCGAACTTGATTTCCGTTGTATAATTTATTCGGTGTGCAGCGAACAAAGCTATAATAGTCATAACCACTGCAAGAAAAATGCCCCATATCAGTACATATTCCGATCATGAGTGTCATTTTTTCATCACTGAATTTTGTATGATAAATTTCTGATTCTCCCATTGGTACTTGGTAAACAGTATCAGGGAAAATAGAAGGCTCTAAGAATTGATAAGCAACATTTTTATCAGTGTGATTGAAAATGATAATATCAGTAAGATTGCCTGAAAAACGATGTGTTTTCTCACCGAAAAAATCCATTTCAGCTTGAGCAGAACTTGTGATTACAGAAGTTAATAGCAACGCTGCTAACCATTTTTTCATTGACGATTCCTCCTTGAATGAAAAAGTATTAATAGTGTAGACCATATTCGGAAATTTTTCATCTGGGAGAAAAAAGGGGTCAGGTCTTTGCTTGGCTCATTTGTTTAATTTCTATCCATCCTCAATGAGAGGATGGTTAGAAATTAAACAAATGTGCCAAGCAAAGACCTGACCCCATTTACGGAATCATGAGAA
>CAYUMZ010000261.1:0-3124 GCA_964446105.1 uncultured Gammaproteobacteria bacterium
CCAAATATTGCCGAGACCCACCATGGCAGCGGTCGAGACAATAACAAATGAAAGTGGAGAAGACCATTGTGAACGAGCCATAGATGTTATCCAAAAACCTTATCGAGTTTTTTCTCAATCAACATGTTTTTCAAGCGAACATATTCGGGAATTCCGTTGCGAAACGGAGGATAGTCTTCACCTGCGATTAAGGGTTGTAAATAACGTCGGCATGCTGGTGTGATGTGCATTCCATTTTCACTGATAAATTCGCGTGGTAATCCTTTTTCGACATTGGCGACTTTTTCTAGCGGTACAGTACCGATTTGCCATTGATAAGGTGTGTCACTGGTTCGTTCCACAGTGAGCATCACACCATTTGAGCCTTTTAGTGCGAATTCAACAGCAGCTTGTCCGAGTGCATAGGCTTGTTCGACATCGGTTTTAGAGGCGATATGACGTGCAGCGCGTTGTAAATAATCTGCAACAGCCCAGTGATATTTATAACCCAGAGACGATTTAATTAATTGGGCAATGGTTGGTGCAACTCCACCTAATTGAGCATGACCAAAAGCATCGCGCAAACCAGATTCTGCTAAAAATTGACCTTCTTGATTTCGCACGCCTTCTGAAACAGCTATCACGCAATAGCCATAATTTTTAACGCATTCATCGACGCGACGAAGAAAGTTTTCAGGATGAAAAGGAATTTCTGGAAATAAAATAATGTGTGGTGGTTCGTTTTCTTGATCACTCGCTAATCCTGCAGAAGCGGCAATCCATCCTGTGTGTCTACCCATCACTTCCATGATAAAAACTTTAGTTGACGTTGAAGCCATTCCAGCAACGTCGAGGCCTGCTTCTAAAATTGAAACAGCGACATATTTTGCAACGGAACCAAAACCAGGGCAATTATCGGTAAACGCTAAATCATTATCGACGGTTTTGGGAATTCCGATGCATGTTAATGGAAATCCCATTTTTTGTGCCATTTGCGAAACTTTGTGAGATGTGTCTTGAGAATCACCGCCGCCATTGTAGAAAAAATATCCAATGTTGTGAGCTTGAAACACTTCAATCAAACGTTCATATTCTGCACGATTTTCTTCGAGACCTTTGAGTTTGTAACGGCAAGATCCAAAAGCGCTTGAGGGTGTGTAACGTAAGGCTGAAATGGCTTCGGTAGATTCTTGGCTGGTATCCACAAGTTCCTCGCGCAATGCCCCTAAGATGCCATTTCGACCGACGAATACTTTGCCGAGTTTGTCTGAATGCTGGCGGGCAGTTTCTATTACCCCGCAGGCTGAAGCGTTTATGACAGCCGTTGCCCCGCCCGATTGAGCGTAAAATACGTTGTTTCCAGCCATTTTCACTACCTTGTATTCAAAAGATGGGGCATTATACCAGCCTCCCGAGGGATTGCCACTCTTTGAGGGTTGTTCTATATACCTCTCCAATTCGCAAAGTGGTGAGTATTTTATTCTGGAATTCGTAGGCTTATGATAAAGGATACAAAGTAAGGTCAGATTGTGTGTAAATTTGCTGCATATTTATGGAGTTGGGACAACTAGATTCTCTTTTCCAAGTAGGGTTTGTTTGCTAGGATAGTTCATACTTTTTAGAGACGAGGATAAAGCGATGAGGATTCAAATTTTAGGGGCTTGTGGCAAGTTCATGAGCGGTTTAGCGTTGATGGCTAAGCAATTAGGGCATGATGTCATAGGGCTTGATAAGAATATTCATTCGGAGTTAGCGAGGCAGTTGGTGGATGTGGGGATCCCACTGCAAGAGGGTTATGATGCCCATCTATTAGATACGACTGCTGATTGCGTGGTCGTGGGAAATGTCATGTCACGTGGATACCCTGTTGTCGAGGCACTGCTGGATTCTGGGTTGCCCTATAGTTCTGGCCCTCAATGGTTAGCGGAACACGTACTCGCGTCTCGATGGGTGATTGCTGTGAGTGGCACTCATGGAAAAACCACAACAACCAGTCTTGTATCGTGGATTTTAGAATGCGCAGGATTAAATCCGGGATTTTTGGTTGGCGGTGAACCTCATAATTTTGGTGTCACAGCGCGATTAACGGATAGTCCGTATTTTGTGATTGAAGCGGATGAATACGATAGCGCATTTTTTGATAAGCGTCCTAAATTTATTCATTATCGTCCTAAAACTGTAATCATGAATAATATTGAATTTGATCACGCCGATATTTACGAAAATCTTGAAGCAATTAAAAAACAATTTCATTATTTAATGCGAACCATTCCAAGCAAAGGTCAAGTTATTGCGAATGCAACAGATAGAAATTGCAGTGATGTTTTAGTGCGAGGTTGTTGGAGTAGTGTAGTAAAATTTGGTGGAGAAAATGGCGATTGGCATGCACGAAATGTCTCCAGAGATGGAAGTCAATTTTCAGTTTATCATCAAGGTAAATTAATGGGTGATGTTCATTGGAAATTAATTGGACAACATAATGTAGAAAATGCATTAGCGGCAATTGCAGCTGCAGTGCATGTTGGAGTTGATCCTGCAAAGGCGATTTCTGCTTTAGCAACATTTGAGGGTGTAGCACGACGCATGCATTTTAGAGGCGAAGTGTCTGGTGTGAAAATTTACGATGATTTTGCACACCATCCAACGGCAATTAAAACAACACTAGCAGGCGCGCGCGCGAATTTGGGATCTACTCGAATTTTTACGGTTGTGGATTTTGGTTCGTATACTATGCGCACAGGTCATCATCAAAATACATTGACTGATGTGTTTGCCGATGTGGATGGCGCTTTTTTTCTAGCACCTTCGAATATTGAATGGGATGTAGGTGCATTGGCAAATTCGGTCGATTGTCCGGCGACAGTATGCGAAAATTTACCGAATCTTGCGCAAGCTGTGAAAGAAAAAGTGAATTCTGGCGATGTAATTTTAATTTTATCAAATCAAGATGCTGCGTCGATTGTGCGTGCACTCGGAATTAATTAAATAGATGGGGTAAGGTCTTAACTAATCGATTAATTAAGACTTGGCCCCATTCATCATTAGCAATGAGAGACCTGATATCATCTTCTTGGAGTCATCGCGAGCGAATCGTGGCGATCCAGAAAATATATTTGTTCATGAAATTAATAGGTGAATATCATGA
>CAYUMZ010000262.1:0-3123 GCA_964446105.1 uncultured Gammaproteobacteria bacterium
TCGTTATTCAATTGCTGCTCTTGATCTACTAAGCTTTGATTAACATAGTGGGCTTCAATCTTTTGATAATTGGGTTGCTGTATAGTCCCCAGATCTTGGAGTATGAAATCCAACAGCCCATAAAATAACACGCCCAGTACAACGGCCCAAAATTTGATCCAAAATCGGCTGCTTGAACGGCCTTTTCCTTCATTCTTCATAGGTGTATGCTCCTTTGCAATCGAACTGATATATATATACTATCAACAATTATAGCTGACTTTATTTGATGAGGTTGTTGACGATCCGGAGCAATACCTGATTGTAATGTTCAATCAAGTCATTATTGGCGATGGTTAATATCATTCAAGGTTAACGCATGTAATCTGAGTAAATGCGAGCATAATTCCCGAGTAAAAATTTCAAAAATCGCGGCGGACAGAAGGATTAATTTATTATTAATATATAATTAAGTATGTTAAAAAAATCAAAATTATTAATTAATTTGGTGGCTCAGCGGCTTCTGCAGAATATCAAAGTAAATGCGAAGATGCTATATCTGATTCAGTGGCTTCAGCTTTATCTGCTTTTAGAGGGTCGATTAGTATTGTGACCATATTGTAAGATCATCGGATCAGGTTAGGAAAGATCGCTGGGGTGTCGAATCAAGACTGCTACAGTAGGCTATTTAATTGTAATTATATTTCTAATAAGCTCATAACCCTAGTGACGGGTTAGGATCTTGGTTATCAGAATAACATTCATTCTCGTGCGAAAAAAATCTTACTTGACTGAGAGGGAATCTGGAGTCATTGTCCTTAGTTTGGGATGACTTAGTATTTATTAACACTAATTTCCAGAATGAGACTTCAAAATCTAGAAAGGGAGATTCTGAGTATTCCTCTTGGAGGTTATCGCCTAGAAAATTTTTCAGTATTAGCTTGAGTTCTATCAGTATTTCACTGATTGTTTGCTTGTAATTTGACACAAGCGATGTAAGATCCTTACTACCTTTAAAAATGTTGGTTCTAGTAGAAACCAAGCTTCTGAAAATTCGATAGTGAAGTTGATCAGCGAAGTTGACACCGCCTCTAAGCAAAAAAATTGCAGCTAAATTAAGCTTAGATACGTCGTTACCATCGATTTGAAAGCTTTGATAATATTTAATAGCAATATAGTGCAAGAGCTTTTTTATGGGGCTATATAGATTAAAGGTGTTTACACTGAGTAGATAACTATAGAATAGATGTGGCAAGGAATCGGATTGTTCTAGCCAATCATGGGTACCGTCAAAAAAATCATCCATGTCTGAATATATTAAAATCTGGCACTGATATATACATTTAAATAAATCTAACATGAGTTGTTCTTTCTTATACTGCATGTGAAACAATGAAATATATATTTTTGTAATATGATACCGTCCTGCTAATAGTGACTGAATATCGGCATTATTACGAAAAGCATTACTTAACATCTTGAAATTTGCTTCATTAATAAGGCCGCTGTCATCGAGTAAACATTTTTGATTGTTTACTAAGATACATTTTGCTAAATTAATTGATCTTTTGTGATCACTTTTGTCGTTTACTAAGTTTTTTAAATACTCAAAGCTTGGAACTAAGCTAAAAAATCTATATTTTTTCTTATTTATGCAAGATGCTATGATCTTTGCTGTGTAGAGAGCTCCTCGTTGTAAAGTGCTAGAATTCGCTACGATTTTTGACCATTCACGCTGTGATATGGCTATAATTTTGTTAAGCCCCGTCTTTTTATATTGGAATACTTCATATTCATTACTGAGATATACTGAATCACTCATCAATGCTAAGGAATGAATATTAGTGAGATTTTCATCTTCATCAGCTTTATTCACGCAGCCTACCGCGTTTATCAAAGATTGGCTGTTTGCACGATATATTAATATTTTATGCAACAATACATTAAAAATATTTGGTTGATAAAAATCTTTGGAAAAAATTCCATTATCTACACAACATTGTGTTAATTGTTCTACAACAGCAATTAATTCTTCACTATGATTGGCAATTAACGTGTTTACATCCAGTCCACGTGCTTTACTCCCTATTATATGGCCAACCAAAATGGATAAATTTAAAGCCATTACAGGGCTATCAAAAGTATTTTTATATCTTAATAGTAACAATGTTGAGAGAATAACATTCACTAGCGCAGGATTTTTAGTTGTGGATGTTATCTCAAAATACTCATCCTGATAGGCTTTCGCTAAATAACTTGTTAATTTTTTTAATTCAGCCGAATATCCGACAACATTAAACCCTAGAATTGAGATAACAATTTTATTTAGAATGGCTCTGCTATTATCAAACAAGGGATGACACCCTTTAATAAGCAAATCCAAATCAGATCTAATGAGATCCCATACTAGTCTAGAGTATGCAGAAAAACAGGCTATTAACTCATGAATTCTATTATTGCCATGTTTTAATGAATGATATAGCTCTGTTAGTTGCATTCTCGCTTTGAAGATTCGTTTCAGCTCAATATTCTTAATGGCATAGGATTCAAATTGTTCGACCATATGATTATCAAGTCGTCCCGATTCTTCGACTAAAACCGAGGGGTTCTCAACCAAAAATTGGTGCATTATCTCTAAATTATCTTCTTTAAACCAACGTTGGTCTGCTGAAGATAGTGGATATCTAGCTCCATATCCATTCAAGATGCTAACCGTTTTTTTAGCATCTACAGACAAGCGTATGTTAAAAAGAACATATTGAATCGGTGAGTTACCTTCTAATGTCTTGATGTTGACATTTGCGCCAGCTTCGCAAAGAAAATTTACAATTTCAGTGTGTCTACTGGCTTTATGTAATGCTGTGGCCCCGTCATCTTTATCGACCGCGTTTATGTCTGCACCTGATCTGACTAATAATTCTACTATTTTCAAATGATTATTGCTCGCTGCACAATGTAGTGGTAGAGGATAATCACGGGTAGTTGTACTGGGGTTGACACCAAACTTAATTAAACATTCGACAATGCTAAAATGTCCATACATTGCTGCAAGACAAAGTGACCGTTCTAAGAAACCGATGTTTAATTTTTCAGGCGGGAATTTATTGAGAATCCAGTCGAAAATGGCAAAATATCCTCGCTCCG
>CAYUMZ010000263.1:0-3121 GCA_964446105.1 uncultured Gammaproteobacteria bacterium
TAAGCCACGTTTCTCAGGGCTGAACACCCCTCAAAACTGGCTCTATTCATACCTATTGCCTCCCTTCAACACCAATCGCACCTTCGTTGTTATTATTCTTTTGAGCGCTCTCATACTGTTATTATAGTACATCCTCATGAATTTTCTGGGCGTATTCCTTATTGTTTTATCAAATCAGCGGCATTGTGAAATATGGCTAAAAATAAGCCTTTTCTGATCGATAAGACTTCTTGAAGGATTGTTGAAAGCAATGCAATGCTCCGGGGTATCCAATTAATTATAGGGTAGTGGTGCGCCTGAAAAATCCTGCTGGAGCGGGTTTCCAGCTGTGCTGCTGGGATAGATACTCAGTTTTTAGCTTGTCTAATCGAGTGTAAGTAGCACGCTCTCTGTGTCAGGCTAAAGGTCTTAGCCAGTAAACCTGGTTTCAATGTTAGACCTGACCCCATCTCGACCTGACCAGCTTTATGCTAATCACTCAACACCTCTCAAAATAGCTTATATATGGGCTCATGCCATGGCATATTCAGTGTATTTGACGTAAGTTCGTCATTGGAGTATACTCCAATATATTCATGTTTTTATTAGAGTTAATCCCAATGACGCCGTTCTTACAAGATACCTTTAAGAGACTTCTTGCCGAAGTTAAGACTGATAGCCATCGTTATTTATTCAACAGTTTCCATATCAATAATCGACTCACAGGCATTATTGGGCCACGTGGTGTAGGTAAAACGACGCTGATGCTTCAGTTCATTAAAGAAAAACTGACCCACAATGAAAAAGTGATGTATGTTTCGGCAGACAATATCTATTTTAGTGACCACACGTTATTAGAATTTGTGAACGACCTTTATCAAATTAATGGAATTGATCATTTCTTTATTGATGAAATCCATAAATATCAAGACTGGAACCAAGAACTAAAAAATATTTACGATTCATTCCCCTGCGTCAAAGTCATTTTTTCAGGAAGCTCAAGCATTGATCTTGTTCAAGGAAGTTACGATTTATCTCGACGTGGAAAATTATTTAGATTACATGGGTTATCTTTCCGTGAGTTTTTAAATTTTAGCACTGGCGAAATATATCCTGTAATTGAATTTGAAAACATTTTAAAAAACCCTCAACAAATTACAGATGAACTGGCACAAATTCCTCGACTAAAGGGGCTCTTCAATGAATTTTTAACTAAGGGTTATTACCCATTTATGCTTGAAGACAACACTGACTATTATGAGAAACTCTTAAGTGTTATTGATAAATCAATTTACGAGGATATAGCCAAATTTTATAATCTAAAAACACCCAATTTAATTTATTTCAAACGCATTCTAAATTTTTTAGCAAGTATTCCGCCGGGAGAAATTAATATTAACAATCTCGCAAAAAATCTCCAAATTGACCATAAAACTACCGAGCATTATTTAACTATTTTATCTGAAGCAGGCCTAGTCCGCTTAGTATCTTCACCCGATGGTGGAAATAGAGTGCTGCAAAAACCGCTCAAAGTCTTCATTAATAATACAACACTCCTCAGCGCATTAAATTATTATTTAGGAGAACCTCTACCCGTAGGCACAAACAGAGAATTATTTTTCCTGCAGTCCCTAATGGACACTGATCATCATGTGTTTTACAGCAGTATTGGAGATTATAAAGTCGGTGACCATCACTTTGAAATCGGAGGAAAAAACAAAACGGGCGGACAACTGAAAAAGTCACTTTCGGGATATCTTGTAAAGGATGACATTCTACATCCAAGCCAAAACGTCTTACCTCTATATTTGTTTGGGTTTTTATATTAATAGCGAGGGGAAGGGGGCTAATCTTCACAAATAGATTGATCGGAATGGGCAAAAACTATACCTTGGATTGGTGCGTTAATACTCAAATGGGAGAGCAGTTCATGATGGTGTTTCACGGGAGGAAGATGGGGTCAGGTCTAACATTGAAACCTGGTTTCAATGTTAGACCTGACCCCTTCTCTTTACAAGATTGAGTCATGGGTCGCTTGCATGCTTTCTATCGAAGAAGCCGGCTTAGGGGAAGCTTCTGGAGGAGGCAATCAAGGATGTGGTACAGCGTCGACAAAATTTTGAGTGATTTGGACAGGATCAGGTTTTTTTCTAGCTCGATACCGGCTTACTAGATAATAAAGTAACGCTGTTCTTCGTCGAGATAAATTAGCACTTTTAACGTAGCGGCGTAGAAAATTATTTTTGCCGAAAATTTTGTAGATTTCTTGATCTTCGTTTTTAGAAAACAGTTGAGCTATATTTTTTGCTCGGTATTTAAAATTAAGACCACGAGCTAATCGGCGACATTTTACAGAAGATATATCAATAAGTGCAAATTCATTTTTATGTATAATAACATTATCTAGGTGAAAATCTCGAAAATAAATTCCTAAATCGTGTAATTTGGCAAGGAAAGCGGGGGTTTTTTCTAAATAGTCAAAGTTGTGTTCACGAGCGTAAGTAAATAGACTTTTTCCTTCCAAATAATCATAGACTAAAATATCGCATCCAAAGGTCGGATAAAAATAGCGCCCTCTTATGGTTGGCACATTGATTCCTCGCTGATGCAAGAGTTGAGCATTGTTGATGAAGCGCTGTGCATACGGCCAAATGTGTGAAGAAGAAAACCAAGATCGACGGTAAATATGTTTGATAATGCGCTGATCCGATGTAAGTAATATGGCAGGCTTCCCTCGGCGCAATTTGAGCACCTGAGCATCGCCTACGAGCTGCACATAAGCACTATCACTGAGTTGTTGAACTGGCACGATTCTTCCTAACAAAAGGCGCTAGGTTACGAGTTTTAGCGGCTTTAGTCCAGCTTTTGTGGCCCCTTCCTGGTTCCACTTTACATGGTATACTGGCAAGGCTGGTAACTTGAAAAGAGTAGATAGATGCAACATTTTACGATCATTGGCAAGAAAACGTGGCGGCAGCTTTATTACTGCCAGGATTATTATAATATTCCTGAGCTGCAAGCGTTTTTTCGTAATCCCGATCCTTTTTTATTATCCAATAAAGTGAAAGCGTTTAAAGAAAAACCAGGCGATACGACGAAAGTTGTGCGAATTAATATAGCGGGTCATGATTGGGTAGTGAAG
>CAYUMZ010000264.1:0-3092 GCA_964446105.1 uncultured Gammaproteobacteria bacterium
AGTGGAAGGACTCACCTTCCACTCAATAAGAACCCATCAAACTTAGATCTGACCCCCCCAACTTCAACGACCCCTTCAATCCTATCCCCCTCTAATGTAACATAACGCCATCCAAATCAGTGGGGCCCGATATGAATTACAGGCACTTTTTCCACGTCGGCAGTTTCGCCGATGTCTTTAAACATAGCCTGTTGGTCACCATTATCGATGCCATACAGCAGAAAAATAAGCCATTTTGTTACATTGATACGCACGCTGGCATTGGAAACTATGACTTAACCCGCGAAGAAACCCAACGCTCAAAAGAATACGCGGACGGAATCGATAAACTGTTGCATGCGCAACGTCCACTTCCCGATCTTCAACATTACATTGATTTGATCAATGACTATCAGCACAACGGCGATCTGCAGTGCTACCCGGGTTCTCCCATGCTCGTTAAAAAACTTCTGCGACCCGATGACAAGATAATCGTTAATGAGCTCCATCCAGCCGACTATCAAACATTGAAAAGAAGCTTAGGAAAAAGCCCCAATATCCATTTTCACCATCGAGATGCTTACGAATTTTTACCCGCCATTTTACCTCCCACTCCTGCTCGCGCTTGCATTTTAATTGATCCGCCTTTTGAAAGAACCGATGAATTTTCGGCTATTTTAAGCTGTTTGCATTATTGTTTTCAGCGATTTCCAAATGGAATCTATATGATTTGGTATCCTATTGTTTCTCTGCAACATCGAAGTTTTACCCGTGAAATCTTACGTGAAAAATTAGCTCCTACACTGGTGAGTGAATTCACGATCACAGCAATTCCCAAAGATAAATCAGGCATGATTGGCTGCGGAATGGTAATACTTAACCCGCCATGGAAGATCGAAAAAATTATTGGCGACATTACGACTTATCTTGCTACACTCTTCAAAAAAGATAATAGCGGATATCACCGCACTGAATATTTTAGTCTGGAATAATAGTCTTGAAACTAAATCTCAAAGATCTTTCAATTTCGCGAAAGGTAGGTTAAGCTCCCGCACCTAAGTTCGGCACTGCAGATTTTCTTTGCATGAAACCGAGAAATGTTCAGTAAGCAGTATTAACATGAATTTTTATTTAACACAGGATGTAAAAAATGTCGAACAAACAAGGTAAATCACTAGATAATTTAAACAGTAATAATCAAAACCAACCCGGAGAGAATACTGATAGGCCAAATAGATTGCGTGATCGAACTCTTAGATTCCGAGTAGAGCTTGCACAGGCAATTGATGAAACCGCTGAGACTATACGTGAATTAGAAGAGCAATCAAAAATTACTTGGGGTCGTATTGGATGGAATTGATTCAGCTACAAATTCAACTGAGTTAAATTCAACCAAGTTATCAGCGGCTTCACGTGCTCGTTGCATTTCAGCTTTAATTTCATCGACAAACGTTGCAACGATACTACGTCGCGCTCTTATATTATCTAATAACTGTACCATACTTTGGCTTCTATCCTCTAAAATTGCAGCAAAATACGGCTTTAATGGTGTAGATTTAAGCGCTTTAATTTTTCTATCAATTGCTTCAGGGTATCTAACTATACTGTTCAAATAGTCATTGAATGCAGGCACTATATTTTCTTCTAAATCTTTTAACATCTCAATAGACTCTGCATAAGTTGGATTAACCGAAAGATCCTCAAGTACACTTTCTGCATGTTTCAATGAAGCTTGCATAACCTTATAATTACCTAATATTAATTTATCATAGGAGCGAATCGATTTCAAAAATGAGGGAATCTCTTGAAGATCACTTTCTCCTAATGATAAATGACAATCAAATGAATCACATTGGTTTAAAGCTATGAGCACAGAAATTTCTTGCGCAGTATCTTTAATAAACTCAAGATTTAGAGACCTCAAAGCATGCCTTGCTTTTTTGACATTTTGGAAATCGCTTACTATATCAATGTGTCTATTTTCAGGATGTACTTGAGAATGTAAATAGACGATCAAAAAAGCATTCCATTGTTTTTTCCACTTCAAGAATGCTGCAATAGTTTCATCAGGATTAGCTGCCAGATTAAATGCAAAAGTAATTTTTGAACCACTTGTAGCTGAATAGACGTTTACTCGCTTTTCACTCCCATGTATTTCTTGTCCTTTTTTTGGGGAATTTCCAACATTGGTTAATGTTTGCTCTCTTTCTCGTTTCATATGACACCTGTTTGTTTATATAGTATAGAATTAGTTATTTACATGTAATTGGGCATTCTAGCTGAAAATCCAGACTTTTTCAATAAGCATCCCACTCATATATACTATATATTTATGATTATTTGTATTATTTAGCCCTCTAAAAACAAAAAACTGCACGCCTCAAAACACAATTTGCTGGTTAACAGAAGTATTATTGATTCGTTTGGTAACACTGAAAATTTTATTTCTACAAGATACTACGGCTTTTGAAACACTGATTACTCCACCAATATTTGATGCTGTCACAGTGCCAAAATTTGCAGTAGGAAGAAACCAGGTAGATTTGACAGATGCAACACGGCTGCAAACATCGGGTCCTGTAAATTGTTCAGTAAATGTAATAGATCCATTGATGAATTGACCTGGATCAGATTGATTTTGAATTTCTCCAAGATACGTATCAATTCCCGTAGCAGTGTCTTGAATATAAAATCCCCACCAATCTTGTGATAATTCCGATATTCGTAAACGATATATTCTTCCCGGCACCCATGAATAGGGGCCGTAAATTCTGATACCCGTGCCTTCTCCACCAAAAGAAGCCGCCGTAAATCCGTGACCTGCTACTCCATTGCTCGTGTCCCAGATGGCTGCATTAACAATTCTACTTCCATCAGGTAATTGTTGCAGACCAAAATATCCAATCGCATTACCTATAGAAAACTGATTAGACCAAAAATATCCTTGATGTGAACTCGCTGGCGGTGCTGTATCGATTCGAAACAACTGATCAAAGTTGTAATAACTTGCATTAGCAGGCCAATCGACATAACCATAGGTTAGTCCACCTACAGCTGCCATCGCAGATGACGCAAAACAACATAGCCCAAGAAAATAAATGAAATTTAAAAGA
>CAYUMZ010000265.1:0-3076 GCA_964446105.1 uncultured Gammaproteobacteria bacterium
CGTGTCCCTGGATCGTATTCCAATAATCGATGAATCGTTTTAGCTTCTAATCCTGTGGCCTCGCTCAAACGTTTGGCTGCCCTACCCGTCGGAGCACACAGTGCAATACTGGCACTTTTACTCCGTACCAATTGTAAAATACTATTAACAATGGTCGTTTTTCCTACACCGGGCCCACCTGTTATAACCGTTATTTTTGATTGGATCGCGGAAATTACTGCTTGTTTTTGAGAATCAGACAAAATCGTACCGGTACGACTTTCAACCCAAGGTAACGCTTTTTCCACATCCATATCATGCCATCGCGTTTTTTCAGTTAATAAACGCTCAAAATGCAAACTAATTCCACATTCGGCTTGATAAAAATTCGGCAACATATACGTTGTTAGGGTTGATGCATCTTCCGATATTTCTTCTTCAATTAAATTGCCTGCAACCACTTCTTGGGAAATGGCATGAATAATCTGTTCTTCGGATAATTCTAATAATTTAATACTGTGAGCAACTAATTCATGTTGTGGTACAATGCAATGGCCTTGAGCACAACATTCTTGTAATGCGTGACGAACACCCGCTTGAGCACGTTGTATTGAATCGCGGGCAATTCCCATTTTCAGAGCAAGTTCATCCGCAGTTTTAAAACCAACACCTGCGATATCCAGCGCTAATCGATAGGGATTTTCTTTCACTCGCAAGAGTGCTTGATCACCATACGTTTTATAAATTCGAAGTGCACGAGCTGTCCCTAGGCCATGTGATTGAAGAAATACCATAATTTCTCGCACTCGCATTTGTTCATCCCAGCCCGTTGTAATCATTTCTAATTTTTTTTCTCCAATACCAGGCAATTCAAGCAATTTTTGAGGTGCTTTTTCGATAATTTGGAATACATCACTACCAAAAGATTCTATTAATAATTTTGCGGTTGAAGGGCCAATTCCTTTAACAACACCCGAAGCCAAATATTTCTCCATGCCTTCAACATGAGTCGGTGGGATAACTTTTAATTCATCGGCTTTAAATTGCTGACCAAATTGACGATCATAAACCCACTGCCCCTGACATTCGATATATTCACCCGGTGTAACATTATGTGCATTACCGACAACCACGACTAAATTTTCTTGTGAAGGTACTTTCACTTTTAAGACACAAAAACCATTTTCTGCATTATGAAAAGTAATACGCTCAATACTTCCGTGCAGACTGGATAATTTTGTTTGATCTGTCGACTCTGACATACAATCAAATCCTCAAATTTGAGTACCGTATCAGATTAGTCAATGATATCAATACCGGACATGTAGGGCTGTAATATTTTGGGTACTCGAATTCGACCACGATTATCTTGATAATTTTCCATGATTGCGACTAAGGTTCTACCGACAGCGAGAGCAGATCCGTTCAATGTGTGCACATACTCTGTTTTCTTTGTCTCAGGATGTCGATATCGAGCCATCATTCTCCTTGCTTGAAAAGATTCAAAATTACTGCAAGAAGAAATTTCTCTGTAGGTCTTTTGACTTGGAATCCACACCTCTAAATCGTATGTCTTCGCTGATCCAAAACCAATATCTCCCGTGCATAAAGCAACAACACGGTACGGAAGTTCTAATAATTGCAGTACTTTTTCAGCATGACCTGTTAACTCTTCTAATGCTTGATAAGAATCTTCTGGTCGAACAATTTGTACCAATTCCACTTTCTCAAATTGATGTTGTCTAATCATACCACGAGTGTCTTTTCCGTAAGAACCTGCTTCACTTCTAAAACACGGTGTTTGTGTAACCATTTTTATAGGTAACTGATCATTTTCATACAGAGTATCTGATGATAGATTGGTCAAAGGAACTTCAGCGGTAGGAATTAGCGAAAGTTTTTGATCACCTTCTAGGTGAAATAAATCATCATAAAACTTTGGAAGCTGGCCTGTTCCAAAAAGACTCTCTTTTTTGACAAGATAAGGTACATACATCTCAACATAACCATGTTGTTGAGTGTGCAAATCAAGCATAAATTGCGCTAAGGCGCGTTGCAAACGAGCGAGTTTATTAGACAGCACTACAAATCGAGCGCCTGAGATTTTGCCTGCAGTAGCAAAATCCATTTGTGACATGCCTTCACCTAATTCAACATGGTCTTTAGGAATAAAATCAAAGGCCGTTGGTTCTCCCCATCGGCGAATTTCTTTATTATCTTTTTCTGTTTCTCCCAAAGGAACAGAATCATGTGGAATATTTGGAATAGTCCAATAAATTTTATTGAGCTTTTCTTGAATTTGCTTAAGCTCTTCCTCCACCTTTTTTAGTCTATCAGAAAAAAGATTTACGGAATTAAGTAAATCTTCAACATTTTCACCTTTTGCTTTCGCTTGTCCAATTAATTTTGATTGAGCATTGCGAGTGTGCTGCAACTCTTGAGTCTCAATTTCTAAATCCTTCCGTATTTTTTCAAGATTAGATATCCCTTCGACATCTAAGGTATATCCTCGCGTTTCCAAAGCAGCGGCTGTTTTTTCTAATTCATTTCGTAATAATTTTGGATCTAGCATTTTAAGCTCACTTGATAAAATTTTTTAGTCCACATTAACTAACCAGGAAACAAGATGCCCCAATCTAAACATATCCTTAAAATGTCGAATAACACTATCGACTTTTTCAACAGTATCAATAAACTCTATGATTAAAGGTAAATTATGCGCTTCAATAGGAATCTCTTGACTATGCATTACTCTGGATTTACCAAAGCCACTGTACCCTCTGATCACAGTAACACCCTCAACCTTTGCATCATTATGTAAATACTCCATTAACAAAGGTAGTAGTTTGTCACCTTCAGTAATGTAGACACGTCCGTATTTCATCGCCGTACTCATAAGATCCTTCTCCTTGTATTAATTAGTCAACACATCGACTCCTGCCGGTGGTTTAAAATGAAATGTGGTGTTTGAAAATTTGGGATTGATTTCGACTTGACTAAAAGTGAACTCACTTCGTTGACCAATGCGTGTATCGACCACCATTTTACTTAATTTATCCGCTTGAAAGATTATTTTTACAGATAGAAACATATAGTG
>CAYUMZ010000266.1:0-3075 GCA_964446105.1 uncultured Gammaproteobacteria bacterium
TCATCCTGATACCTATTCGCTCCAGAGTTTAACGTGAAACCTGAGAGGGTGGTTACCACTTCATTATTGCGTGCTCCTCTAAACCTCGATTAATTCTTTAGATAAGGTTTTTATAGAGAGTTTCGAGCGAAAATTGTGTGGCAAGATGGCGAATGTTTGCGCGATCGCCTTGAAAGTGTTGGATGAGGGCGAAGGTTTCAAAAAGTCCTCGACTGGCCCAGGCAAACCAGACAGTGCCGACGGGTTTTTCGGGTGTGCCACCGTCTGGGCCTGCAATACCGGTGACAGCTAGGCTGATGGTAGCGTTGCTTTTTTGAAGCGCGCCTTCGGCCATTTCTCGAGCGGTTTGCTCGCTGACGGCGCCGAATTTTTCCAGGGTTTCTAGTTTTACTGACAGCATTTCATGTTTAGAGAGATTGGAATACGTAACAAATCCACGATCAAACCAATCTGAACTACCAGGTACTGATGTGATTTCTGCAGCTAATAATCCAGCTGTACACGATTCAGCAGTGACCAATGTATAGTGGTGTTGCTTAAGTAAGTTAAAGAATGATAGTAGGTTGAGTTTCATGCATATCATCTAGGGATATAGAATCATTAACCGCAAAATTCTGGTGTTTTGGCTTATCAGGTTTTCGTAGTCCTTGAAGTAAATCAAATTTTGCAGTTTTACTATAGTCAGGAATGGTAAATGATTCTTTTTTATCAGCATGAATAAAAAATAGTGCAGAGTCGTTACTGAGACGTTTTATCGTTTGATCATCCGTTGAGAGATCTTTATTTAATAAAACTTTGTCAAAGTGTTTTAGTAATTCATTGGCCGCATTACTTTGCGTTTTTGCTTCATTAATCATTGCATTTGCACATTCAACTCCTTGTGCAGCAGTGTCAAAGGTATATACCATTCCTAGGAAGCCAACGGCGAGAGAGATTGCAAAAAGTGAAAAAGTGATAATGGGTGCGGTGATTGGCACAAAGGTGACAAGCGTTAAAAATACGAATAAGGGGAAGCCCATATACCAGGCGTAACCTGTAGTGATGGAGTTGTAAACAATACTGATCCATTTTACTAAAGACATGAAAAAATTGTCTTCATTCATTTTATCGCTAAGTTCAGCTAATTTTCTGGATGCTTTTTCTAATTGATATTTGCGTTCGAGAATGGCTTGCCGAGATTCTTTATTGAGGACTCTAATTCTTGTATCTTTTGTAACATCATATTGTATTTGAGCGCGTTCTTGATGGAGATGTTTCAGATCTTCAGTGACTTCTGTCATTATAGCACTGACGTGATCGGAATACGTTTTGAGTTGAGCTTCTTGATGACTCCAATACGTGTGGAAAAAACTGAAAAAAATGGATGCAACTGTTGTGATGATGAGTCCAATCGTATACACATTAACAAGTAACGGTGTGAAGGTGACGCCAAGGACGAATTTTAAATATAAAGCAACACCGCCGGGGACTATGGCTCCCATGATGGCCATAAAAATGAGTCTTGCAATATAATCAAGGGTAGCGCTGAGTAGCGTCCATTGATAAAAATACTGTGAAACAGTATGTAAAAACTTACCGAAAGCTTTTCCTAGGGTTTTTGGAGAAGCAATCTCAAAAGCGGATTTTGGAAGCCGCTCACCCAAAGGTTTTGCGAGAAAATTTAAGAGGGGAATTCGCTTTCTTAGCTCATCAGCGCTTTTAATGAGAAAATATTTTGATGGTTTTTTTTGCTCTGCGTTCTTTCGCTGCACAGTGATATTATCTTTTTTTTCAACTTCACGACGTTTATCTGTAGTGATTTTATCAGTTAACAATCTTTCGCAAGATTCCACAAGTTCTCTTGCCGAATTTTCAATCCAAAGAGATTCTTCAATTGCTGCATCATAGGTTGTGATTTCGCGAGATTCATCGAGATACGATTTAAAAAGTCCAAATGCCCCTAATACTGCGGAAAATGCTAATATTGGAATTGCGAGGGGAACTATCCAAGTGGGTGCGATAATGGCATTTATTGCTAGGGCAATAAATAATGGGAAACTCATGTAAAATACATAGGAGGTAATAAAGGCTTTGTAAGCACCAATAATGTGACGTTGTATAAAACCGTCGACATATTTATTTGCTATTTGTCGTAGTTTGGGAAGGGATGTGTTTGAATCATCGTAGAGCGCTTTAAGTTCTTTAATTTTTCGACGAATAATTTCAAGATCATCTTCATTAATACATTTATGGGGATTTAATTTTGTTTCAGGTGTTTGTAATAAAGTCTGTTCACGCAGAAGTTTGTCTTCATAGTATTGAATTTCATCGTACAGTTGTTTGATCTTTTTTGTCTTATCATTTAAGGCTTGCATATTTTCTCTACGCGTATCGTCTCGATATAAGAGATAAATAGCGGCGAGAGTGCTGAAGGTGGTTGTAACGACAAACGCGGCTGTGAAAGCCGTCGTGATGGGCCAAAATAGCATGAAAGCTGTAAAGAAAAAGATTCCGCCAGTCGCCAAAAATCCGTTGAATGCACCAGAATAAAGATACCTGCCTGCTGCTCTATATGTCTTCTCATCGGATAGGAATTCGAACGCCATAAAACCTCCCCTGCTAGATTAACCATACTCGTATTTAACGCGCATTACTTTACAAAATAACACTCATGATTACAAGAAAAAAAGCTAGAAATTATAAAGATCGGGCAGCTAGATAGGGGGGCAGAGACAGAGAAAGGGGTCAGGCCTAACATTGAAACATTAGGTAATGATAGTAGGATAGAATCGCGCACTTCGACTAATGTTTCAATGTTAGGCCTGACCCCTTCTGCCCCCCCCCCTCCCGCTCCTGCACTTCTTTTGATATGATTTACCGTTTGTGTACGCAACGCTACTATGGAGAACAATGATGAGTCGAATTAATAGTTTTCAAACGGATGATATTCTTACAATTGCAGGCCAGAAATATCACTATTATTCATTGAATAAGCTTGCCCAAGCCGGATTAGAAGCGGTTCACCAACTGCCCAAGACCTTAAAAATATTATTAGAACAATTGCTTCGTAATGAGGATGGTTCACGAATAACACGC
>CAYUMZ010000267.1:0-3072 GCA_964446105.1 uncultured Gammaproteobacteria bacterium
AGCCAAGCTGAGATTCGACATTGCCGATATATCGGTTTCACCGACTTGGTGCACCCATTTAAAGACTTGCTGAGCACGAAATGGTTTTTCGCCTATTTGGCCAAAAAACTCACCTAACGCTTGACGATTGAAGTCTAACAGATTGATTTTACTGCTATTTTCAATTTTTGGCATTTCTCGGCAACAGGTCGTTATTAAAGAAAAATTTGAGCTCTACTACCGCATTCTCAAGGCTATCAGAACCATGAACCGCATTCGCGTCAATAGAATCAGCAAAGTCTGCACGAATTGTTCCAGGTGCGGCATCCTTTGGATTTGTCGCTCCCATAAGCTCTCGGTTGCGTAATACAGCATCTTCACCTTCAAGAGCCAAAACCATGACAGGACCTGAGATCATGAATTGAACCAAATCATTAAAGAATGGACGTTCTTTGTGAATAGCATAGAATTCTTGCGCCTGATCTTTGGACAAATGCATCATTTTAGCGCCGACCACATGTAACCCATTTGCCTCAAAACGGCATATAATCTCACCGATAACGTTTTTTCCGACGGCATCTGGTTTAATAATCGATAATGTTTGCTCAATAGCCATAATAACTCCTACGTGACTGATAAATTCTCGATTATAGGTGATTTTTACAGGTTTCGAAAGGGCTTGAGCCTCTAAATTTCAAGCCAAAGCGTTATTGAGCGCATCGATAACCATCAGAAGACAGTGTTTTTTTACTGAAGGTAATTGCAATTCATTGAGAATGATTTCCGGGGTTAATTTTTGTACATCCGACACGGGTTGGTGTAAAATTTTACAAGTTACCCAGGATGCTACAGCTATTGTGGCGCAAGAACCCTGTGCTTTGAAACAGATGTCTTCTATTATACCGTCTCGAATTTTAAGTTGAATGCGAACACAATCACCACTTTCGATACATCCCGCTCGACCAGTATATACATTAGGATCTTTTTCATCAAAATGTCCGACATTTTGAGGATCATTAAAATGCTGAATCAGTTGAGGACTGTAAGATTTCAGGCTAATCATTTTTTCTTTTTTCCCACAGTGGAGATAAATTTCTTAATCGAGCAACACCATTTTCTATAACGGTAATAGCAAATTCGATATCTTGTATCGTGCTAAAACGTCCTAAACTTAATCTTAATGAAGCATGAGCCAACACTGAAGGAATTCCCATCGCTAATAATACATGTGATGGTTCTAAAGAAGCTGATGTGCACGCTGATCCTGTTGATACAGCAATATCTTGCAATGCCATTAATAATGCCTCACCATCAACATAATCAAATCCTATATTAAGATTATTTGCAACTCGATTCAATTTATGGCCATGAAGATGGGTATTTTCAATTTTTGAAATCCCATCCCATAACTGATCTCGTAATAATTTAATACGATGACTCTCTTCATCAAATTCCGATTGCGCAATCATAAACGCTTCAGCCATACCAACAATTAAATGGGTCGGTAAAGTACCTGCGCGTAATCCTTTTTCATGCCCTCCACCAAAAATAAGCGGCTCAAGATGAATTCGAGGTTCCCGACGTAAATAAAGTGCACCTATTCCTTTAGGGCCATACACTTTATGAGCTGATAATGAAAGAAGATCCACATCCATTTTTTTTACGTCGACTTTAGTTTTACCGATACTTTGAGCAGCATCAGTATGTAATAAAATTCCGCGAGGTCGAGTAATTGAAGCATAACTGGCAATATCTTGAATTAATCCAATTTCATTATTTACGTGCATTAATGAAACTAGAATAGTCTCTTTTTTTATAGCATTTTCGAGTTTTTGTGGATGAATAACGCCTTGAGCATCTGGTTCCAAATAGGTGATTTCAAAACCTTCCTTTGTCAGCGCACGGCATGGATCTAACACAGCTTTATGCTCTGTTTTAGCAGTAATAATATGTTTTCCTTTGCGCGAATAAAAACGCGCCGCACCGATTATTGCTAAATTATTTGCTTCGGTTGCACCCGATGTCCATATTATTTCTTCAGTGTTTGCACCAATACAGTCTGCAACCTGCGCTCGTGCCATTTCAACTGCTTCACTGGCCTGCCATCCATAACTATGAGTGGTCGATGCAGGATTTCCAAAATTACCGCTTGCCTCGAGAAAACCGAACATTTTTTTTGAGACGCGGGGATCTACCGGCGTAGTGGCCATATTGTCAAGATAGACTGGAAGGCGCATTACTCCTGCTCCATAGTTTTTTCCATGACAGAATTTAAAATTCCCCTTAAAATATTCATTTCATTCTCTTCAATGATCGCGCGATTAAAAAGCCGGCGAAGTCTAAGCATGAGTTTTTTCGGTTGACTTGGATTAAGATACCCAAGATGAACTAAACAATTTTCAAAACTCACAAAAAATCGTTCCATTTCATCAGCAGTAACCGGACGACTTTCTATTTCATAGTTTAGTGCATCTTCAGGTTTTTGTTGAAGGCTCATCCGCAATTCATAGGTAACGATTTGTACAGCGGCCGCAACATTTAAAGAACTGAAATTATGATCACAAGGAATATGCAAATGAGCATGACATAGCGATAACTCTTCATTCGACAGCCCTGATTGTTCGTTACCAAACACAATTGCAATTTTCTGTTGATCATTCAAACGCGGAATTATTTTTTGAACACATTGACGTGGATCAATCAAGGGCCAAGCAACACTACGCAAACGCGCACTCGTCCCAACCACAAAATGACTATCACTTATTGCATCAGTCAAATGATTGACGACAATAGCATTTTCCAAGATATCATCTGCTCCTGCAGCACGAGCAGTAGCTTCTGCGTGAGGAAATTCTTTGGGTTGCACAAGGACTAAATTAGCCAATCCCATATTTTTCATCGCGCGGGCCGCCCCACCAATATTTCCTGGGTGCGAAGTGTTCACTAAAATAATTTTTATCTGATCAAACAATTTTCATTCTCCACCTAAATCCACTACGGTAATGGCTCATTTTCTAAAAAGTGCTAGCATACCAGATTTGGAAGCCTATGAATATCTAACTTCAGGAGATTATAGAATGGAAAAACGCAATG
>CAYUMZ010000268.1:0-3061 GCA_964446105.1 uncultured Gammaproteobacteria bacterium
CATCCTTAAAAAAACTCCTAGTATCATTAGCTTAAATATAGACCATGCTGCTAATTTTGCCATAATTACCATAGAGTACTCAGCATACTATAAAGGCCTTTCCTTAAAATAACCTTAAGCCTTGATAAATAACATAAAATTCAAAATGCTTCTATGATATTGCGCTACTTATAGAGAACTATTTAGCGGTTTTCATTGTCTGCTCATCAAGAAGAGGAGCATCTAAACCAAAGGTTGTATGCAAGGTTCTTGCACCAAGCTCAGTATATTTTTCATTAACAAGCACTGAAATCTTGATTTCAGATGTTGAAATCAAGTGAATATTAATACCCTCATCCCCTAAAGCTTGGAACATACGCGTTGCAACTCCAGCATGTGACTTCATACCGACACCCACAATAGAGAGTTTAGCAATTTTATCATCGCCCAAGACTTCTTTAGCCTCCAGAGCCACAGCAGCCTCGTTCATAAGCTCAAGCGCTGATTTGTAATCATCTCGTTGAACCGTAAAGCTAAAGTCAATGGTTTTATCGTGCGAAGGCACGTTTTGTACGATCATATCCACATCAATGTCTCGATCAGACACCGCACCGAGGATAAATCGAGCGATTCCCGGTCTATCGGGAACGCCTCGAATGGTGATTTTTGCCTGATTACGGTCAAACGCAATACCAGAGACTATAGGTTGTTCCATTCGAGTATCCTCATAAGCAATTAATGTTCCAGGGCCATCTTGAAAAGTCGATAAGACTCGTACGGGCACATTGTATTTACCCGCAAACTCAACAGCCCGAATTTGTAGGACTTTAGCCCCAAGACTGGCTAATTCTAACATTTCTTCAAAAGTGACACGATCTAAGCGTTTTGCTTGAGGTACGACCCTTGGATCCGTGGTGTAAACACCGTCCACATCCGTATAAATTTGGCATTCATGAGCCTTTAATGCAGCTGCCAATGCTACCGCTGTAGTATCCGACCCTCCACGTCCCAAAGTCGTAATACTGCCAATTTCATCAAACCCCTGAAATCCAGCCACTACAGGCACTCTACCCTCGCTGATTTCTTTTTGGAGGCGACTGGGATCGATATCCACGATTCGAGCCTTTTTATGAGAACTATCTGTCTTGATGCCTGCCTGAATCCCGGTGAGCGACCTCGCAGGACAACCTCGAGCCAATAAAGCGATGCTTAAAAGAGAAATCGATACTTGCTCGCCTGTTGAAACCATCATGTCGTATTCTCGAGAATTAGGCTCTGGATTAACGGATTTAGCCAACTGAATCAGACGGTCTGTTTCGCCATTCATTGCAGACAAAACAACCACAACATCATTACCTGCATGACGGGCAGCAATGACTTTTTCAGCCACATGATGAATTCGATCGACACTGCCGACCGAAGTCCCACCAAATTTTTGTACGATAAGCGCCATAACAATTCAAATCTGTAAATAAACTTCGCACCTAAAACAAGGTGCACCTACTAAGGATTATAGAGAAAAAAGTACGTTTAGACTAGTTACGTAGTGAGAGATTCTTGCCTGAGAACTCACCAGTTATAAGCGTGGACGAAATCACAGCTGGTAGAAGACAACAAATCAACGAAATTATAGCGTTTAAACCCACCATAGGTATCGATCATGCAAGGCTGAAACTCACCATATTCAAGGCATGCAGCGCCAGTCCCATCCATTTTATAACATTCGGCTGTTTCAAATCGTGATTGATAAGTATCGCTGCCTTTGAAAACGTAAACATCAGATTCTCCAGCCTTTACACCATAAGCGAAGCCTGGAAATTGACCTGATACACGATATGCAATATCAGTCTCAGACTTGTTGGTAATGGTAATATTGCCAATCGTAACGGTGGCGGTTTGAGTCACTGGTTTCTTTACATCGGCCGCATAAGCGGAACTTTGAACAAACAGCATTAAACTGAAGAGTGTGATACTTACTTTCATTGCCTCATCCTTGAGCGATTACTTAATGGTAAGTAAAGCAGACCATTGAACAATGTCAAATATCGCTATTACTCAATGATAAGTGGATTTTCGCGCCTCAGCCCGATGTTTTCTCAACAAGAATTCTCGATATTATTCATAATAATCATGATGTTATAGCCGCATATTTAAGAGTATTTTAAGCTTTAAAGGATAAGATAGACATTTCACACTATTAGCTTGAGGCATGTATGTACGATAAGACACCACTAAAAGTACCTGTTGAAAAATCAGACCTATTAGTAAACTTTAAGCCTGGCGATCTACTGTTCGGATTAGAGAAAGAAGCGCGATACACCTATAGGCCATATATACTAGCGAAGTTTGAGGAATTAGATACTGATCATACCTATATAACGATTGACGATATTAATAGAGAGCTTGGAGAATACATATTCAATCCCGAGGCTCAAACAGATAATATCGATAAAACAATATTACACGGTATGGTTTCTACACATCTTGTATTTTGGAATGATAATCCAAATTTCACAATAACAATGATCAAAGAAAAAGATGATGATGCTAGAGAAAAAAAAGCCTTAATCTATTCGTGTAAGGTTGCGCTCTTGTCGCATCCAGATAAAATTCATTTTTGTTTGGATAATTTTGATATTGAAGCAATACGAAATACCAGACACAAAAACTATAAAAGCTTTACATCTAAAGAATTAAGACTCTGCGCTAAAAAGTGGGAAGCCATAAGACATCGTGTTGAATTTTATGATGATGGAAATAAATGTGCTGCCCCGTGGGGTGAGAATTCATCTCTTGAATGGCTAAAGGAAGAGAGCCCAACCATTCAATTCGAAGATTCAACCCAATTTGATCTCTCCTCTGATTCTGCACTCAAAACACCAAGGTATGATAGCCACAATTCATCAAGTTTCTTCCAAGATGAATCTCTGTCTGATACAAAAATTATCGACACCATTCAAAATCATAAAAAGGCAGATGGCCAGCCCCCTAAAAAGACTGAGGGTCAACTCCCTAAAATCCTTCATTTTGATGATGATGATAGTTCATCTCCTAGCAATGGCAATAAGTAATTGATATTCAG
>CAYUMZ010000269.1:0-3051 GCA_964446105.1 uncultured Gammaproteobacteria bacterium
GTCTATACGAAGGATTTAGCTCAAGCTCATCCCGGAAGAGATTGGATAATAACGAGGATCCTCTGGTTAACGGGCTTGGAAGAGGACAAAAACTTAGGCGGAACGGTTGATACGTTGAGCAGATACATCTATATTCATGGTTGTCCTGATGAGCTAGAATTGGGCAAACCTTCTTCTCATGGATGCGTGCGTATGCATAGCGTGGATATTATTGATTTATTCGACCGCGTTGTTATTGGGACAAAGGTTTTAATCGTTTAATTATGGGAACTATTTTTTGAGAGAGTTGAGAGAGTGTTATGGAACAACAAGAGATGATTGATAATGTATTGCATTTTTGGTTTGGTCATATCGAAAGCACAGTATTACCGACTAAAGAGCGAACCCAAATTTGGTTTGGTGCCACGGCTGAAGGTGATCAAAATATCATTGATCATTTTAAAAAGGTTAGTGAAGATGCCATTTGTGGAAAATACGATACTTGGGAATCTGAACCTCGTGGAAGTTTAGCTTTGATCATTATTTTTGATCAATTTTCTCGAAGTATTTTCAGAAAAACAGCAATGGCTTTTACACAAGATCAAAAAGCACTGGATGTGTGTATTCGTGGAATTGAGCGTCAATACGATCACGAATTAAGCTTAATAGAAAGAGCATTTTTTTACATACCCCTGATGCACTCTGAAAATAGAGAAATGCAAGCGACTTCTGTTCGTGCATTTAAAATGCTCGTTGATTTATCTTTTCCTGAGGCTCGATCTATATATGATAATTTCTTCGAATACGCTCTACGTCATTTTGAAATAATTGAAAAATTTGGTCGATTTCCCCATCGAAATGCGATAATTGGACGAGATTCCACTCCTGAGGAAGAGGAATTTCTTCAAAAAAGCAAAGAAAGTTTTTGGCAATAAAGGAACTTACTGTGAAAAAGGCAAATATTGGTCAAGTCATGTTAGATGTGGAAGGATTAGCCCTTTCAGAAGACGATAAAATTATTTTACAACATCCTCAGGTGGGTGGCTTGATACTTTTCAGTCGAAATTATTCCAACAAAAACCAACTGCGTGATTTAATTGCGAGTATAAAATCGATTAATCAAAATATTATTATTGCAGTCGATCAAGAAGGCGGTCGAGTTCAACGACTCATCCAAGAATTTACGCGATTAGCACCAATTGGAGATTTAGGAAAACTTTACGATGAAAATCCTGAAAAGGCTTTGGTGTTAGCAAAAGAACATGCACGCACAATGGCAACTGAGCTGATAGACATCGGAATCGATTTAAGTTTTACACCTGTTTTGGATCGAAATATTGGTATGAGTTCGGTGATTGGAAATCGAAGTTTTCATTCAGAAACTAATGCTATTGTTGCTTTAGCGAGTGCTTATATCAGCGCAATGCATGAATCGGGAATGCCTGCTACTGGAAAACATTTTCCAGGACATGGCGCAGTTGTTGCAGATTCACATTTTGATCTGCCTGTGGATACTCGGGATTTTGCTACTATTTCTGCCACAGATTTAGTTCCATTTAAGGCATTATCAACTCAACTCGATGCCGTGATGGTCGCCCATGTCGTTTATCAAAAAGTCAGTGATTTCCCAGCTGGGTTTGACCATTTTTGGCTTAATGACGTGCTACGAGACCAATGTGGATTTAAGGGGGTAGTGTTTAGTGATGCCCTTGATATGGGTGCATTAAAACAATCTGGAACAATGAGCCAACGAGCCGAATTGGCATTAAATGCTGGCTGTGACATGGTCCTGGTCTGTAATGATCGTCCAGGTACCTTAGAAGTACTAGACCACTTAGGCGATAAAATAAACCCGGTATCGCAACAACGCTTACTCAAGCTCCTGAAACGAAAAATCTTGAAATCTGAACTTGTTGATAGTTATTAAGAGGATTTACCTATGAAATTACCTGAAGATATTAAAGCCGTATTTTCAAAATCAAAATGTCTTTACACACGAGACCAAATAGAATCCGCTCTCGATGATATGGCGAATAAAATCAGTGAACAATTATCGGATAAAAATCCCGTTTTTCTCTGTGTTGTTATTGGTGGAATTGTTCCTTTAGGAAATTTACTTCCTCGCCTCGATTTTCCGCTCGAAGTAGACTACGTACATGCCACTCGTTATCGGGGCGCAACATCGGGTGGTGAATTAATTTGGAAAGCTGAACCTACTAATAGTTTAGAAGGTCGTACCGTCGTAATTGTCGATGATATTCTCGATAGTGGACTGACACTGGCTGAAGTGATGAACTATTGTCAGAAAAAAGGAGCCAGAGAAGTTTTCACTGCTGTGTTAGTCGATAAATCCGAAGCACGTCTCCCTGGCGGCATTCCTACGGCGGATTTTAAAGGCGTTGATGTGGGAGATTATTACGTTTTTGGATACGGAATGGATTACAAAGAATATCTTCGTAATGCCCCTGGGATTTATGCGGTTGCCCCTGAACATATGTGATTGAGGCTATTGAGTGAAACTGAATAAGACAACCGCCATATTTGACATCCTAATTTGCTTTTTGCTACGATTATTAATGCAATATCTGTGTTAAAGTAGCCACCAAAATGATTGATCTTTTTAATAAAAAACGTATTAATTTAATTTTGAATTATAATTTGATTGAGCTTCCTAAAAAACCGAATTTTTATCGTGAGATTAATGCAGTGCTATTGCAATCAAAAATCCGCTTAATTTCTCTAAGACATAATCGATTATTCCCATCTGCTACAGAAAATTCTGAGTTGCTCTGGAGATGCATCTATATGAAAATGGGACGATTCAGCTTACCAGCGTATCAATTCATTGAAATTAAATTTCTTACTACTACTTTTTTAAATTACCAAAAAGGTCAAACAGTAACTATTTGATGTTATTTAGGAAATTCAATCATTAAAAGGCAACTACCTTGTGAACAGTATTTCCTAATTCATCAGGTAATCTCTGAAATGGGTATTGTTTCGTTCTCTGCAATACAAAAAAGAGTCCAAGACATTATTAGAAATTACGTAATATACCGCCCATATGATTCA
>CAYUMZ010000270.1:0-3042 GCA_964446105.1 uncultured Gammaproteobacteria bacterium
GAGACACATAAAAGTCGGTATGGGCTTTCCTGATTTCGTTATCTACACTCATCTGTCACTGCCACACATCAAATTGGCTACCCGCGCCCCTAGCCCAACCAAAACCACAATTGACATCGTCCCAATTGCCAGGTGATCGCTTCGCACCTAAATGATGGGTCTTGTTATGAATAAACCAGCCTTCTAAATACTTCCTATGTCGCTTAAAACCTAATTCCAAATTCATTTCCCCCCACGCAGTCCCACGCCCTTCTTCGCTCATGAGCATAATCATCCATGCGGGAAATTCTCTTTGAGCCGCCCCTACTTCTTCACACCAGCATGTCGCAATCGATAGTTTACCACCTTCATCATAACTCTCCTTCCATGAACGATAATTACCTGTATATTTTTTCAGGGCTAGCTGGTATTTATTCCAACTAAAATGAAGCCCGTAAGCTTTAATAATATCGGGTCGTTCTTGTACTAACGCATTCAATTGATCTCGGGCTACATATATAGGCAAATATTTGAAGATTAACTCCCACATCTCCACATCCATCGCCCAACACGCATACTGAAACGCAGTTATTTGCTTAAATGTTCTATCTGATAAATCTTTAATATTACCTTGCGCTGATGCAAAGGTTTTGTTTACCATTAAAAACTCTTCAACATTCTCCAAATTACCTCGATAGACATGAATTAAAAATTGAGTGATTTCATCTTGACTCAGTTGTTTGCCAACTTCCTGACCTCTCAAATTAACACGCTGGTCCGGTGTCATCATTTTCACCGTTTCGGGATTTTGTTGCCCACTTAAGACCTGTTCTGCTTGGTTGGCGCTTTTCATTTTATTCTCAGCTTCTTCGAAGGACTTCTTAAATTTATCTACCTCTTCACGAATATCATTTCCTTGACCACTAAACTTCATATTTTCGATTTTTCTTCCTCCTTCTGCGAAACGTTTGGCTTTCTCATATTCACCATCTAGAACAAAATCAAGAGCGAATTGTGGCAGAAACCATTCTGGAGATTCGAATCTCGCTTTTAACTGTCTAGAATCTAAATCTACATCAGGTTTTTTTCCTTCTAGATTACTTTTTCCTGGATTAAGCCCGTTAGACTTTTCCTTAGATTCTTCATTACTCATTACATTTTTCTCCTAAAAATAATGTCAATTAGGTTTTACTATGAAAGTATATTACCGTTAAATTAATCTCTATTCCATCACTCTTTTTTATCTAAAGGCATTCCACAGAATTAGATAAGAAATCTATCACATTTTCCAATACGTTCAAAAAAAACGCGCCTTCTATCGAAGGCGCATCTTTTCACCTCAAAGGAGCCTAAATTAATGCTTAGGTCCAGCTTGCTCAACTTTGTTAGAAGCAACAGTAGTTCCAGCTTTTGTTGTTTCATCTGTTGGTCTGACTTGAGTAAACAACCCTGGGCCATTTTTGATTCTTGCTTCAATGGTACCCGCTAAAGAAACTTCTTCCTTATTGAATAAAGCAGAAATTTGATCTGGGTCATTGAAATTTTCTGGTGCTCTTGAACAATTTAAGTGCGTCAATATTTCACCACAAAATAAACCTACTAATTCACGCCCTTCTGATCTCTCAACCTCTTTTACAGTAGTATCAACAGCGTTGCGAATAACTTCGCTCACGGTGTCGATAAACTGAACTCGAGCATCATCAATCAATTGAGCAGGATTAGATACTACGTTATCAACCGCTTCGAGTATGAGCGCCTTTTCTTCATCGTCTGATTCGAATCTGAGGTCTTCTACTAAAGGCATTAGGTAAGAAACCAATTCTCTTTTAAGATCAGAATTAATTCTACCTTTTTTGAAATGACCGATTAATTCCGAAACTACGATTGCATTGAATGTAGTCATTCGATCAACTGCCACACCTTTTTGCTTAGAATGAGCTTCTTCACATATCCATTTAGAAAGCTCAGGAGATTCTTTAGCAAAGTTCACTTCATCCACGCGAATTGCGGATAGAATTCTATCACTCAAATCTGACTCGAGTTTCACACAAAGAGATTTTGACATCTCAGCTGTTTGAAAGCGTTTCATCACATGAATATCACGAATTTTTTTCAAAATTTTATTGAGCTCAGACTTATCTTGCGTTTGACTGAAAAAGTCGCTATGCATTTGCGCTTCAATTTGACTACGATAGTGTGATCGAACAACATCACTTAACTTATGATGATAATTAATCTTACCAATAATCACTGCATGTCTATCTTCTACATCGTCCGCGTCATCTTGATGATTTTCGCGAATAGCTATCGAACCTAAATATGCAAGCGTTTCATCTTGCACATGACGCGCAATGCGTTTATGTAGGATTTCAACCAGCTCATGATTGGTTGAATTATTAAAATGATGCCATTCGTTAGTCATGATAGTAACAGCGCGTGTATTTAGTTCATGATTTAATGCCTGATCACATTGAGCTAATAATCCACTTCTCCATTGCTTGAGAATTGCATTAATAGTTTTGCCAAAAACCTTTAATGTCGCTCTATCACTACGCTTATATTCGCGGACAGCGGTGTTGGATTTTGCAACAAAAGATTGCAAATCAACAATAGCCCCTTTCTCACGTAGCATTTCAGTCTCAAGACCTGCATTATTTAATAACGTTAATGAACCCAAAAGACACACATCTTTGAGATCATCTGCGCTAAGTAATGCAGTAACTAAATCAACCACTGAACAACTAATGTAAGAATCGTTATCAATAAACCGAAATTGTCCGCGTTTTGTATCGAACACGAGTACAGAAATAAATTTACTGTCTTGCGCATCACGTACTGCTTGAATATCAATTTTAAGTTCCATAATTATACTCCAATAGATTTAAGATTAAAAAATATATGCTAGAACATCTAGCCATATCAGAGTATGCGTCTTAATTTATTTATAATATCCGCAAATGTGCTACATTTTTTCAATACTATATTGAGCAAAATAAAAAACATCGCGCTTCTCAAGTGAAAAAATGGGCTTATTAAAGACCCCATAATCTTACGGGTTGTTCA
>CAYUMZ010000271.1:0-3039 GCA_964446105.1 uncultured Gammaproteobacteria bacterium
AAACAGCTGTCGTACTTTTACTTTCCAATCGAGTGGGTAAGCCCATGAAGGCAGCTAATGTAAACCAAAAATAATTAGAGCCTTCGAAGTAGAATCGTTTACCGCGTGTATCTGTAAGAGCAGTAGTCGTTGTTTCATAACCATGAAAGCCGATAGCTCTCCAGAAAGAGCCTTTAAGGATGCTCCATGTGCTTTCTAAGCTAACGTAAGGAAGCACTTCACGTGGATTGACTTCTACATTAGGTTTAACATTTCGTGTAGCAGGGTTTATTACTTCACGTGCTTTATTGAGTGATGCAAGTGCAGGATGTCCATCATTAAATAAACGTCCTGAATCATTGAAAATTGTATCAAGTTTGAATTCAAAAGCGGATTTTACTGGGTGATAAGACCGGTCTTCACCAGCTAACGCGCGATAAAGCCTGTCTGAAATAAAGTCTGACTCTTTAGCAGTTACAAGTTTTTCAGCTTCTTTTTCAAGAATATCAATAATATCGCTAACCGCTTTATATTGAGGTGACAGTTTTACGAAAGCTTGAAGTAAATTCTTTCTTAATGCTGCATCTTTTAACTTAAGAACGTTAAGAAATGCGCTTTCTAAGCCTTCTTGTAATTCTCCGAGTGAAAGTTCACGGTGCTCTGATTCGTCTTCGTCTGCTGGTGATACTAGAGAAACAGTTTCATGTTGATTAGCTTCACCCTCTTTTTTAGCGACTGGTGCGGGATTGAGTTCTTCAAGAGTGCGCTTTATTTGTCGCAATACTTCACGATTCTGTTCGTTTTCTACTTTATGTAAATCTACAGGAACAACAATAGCAACTGCTTTATTTAGAGCAGCTAAAACAGCCATAAACTTTGCTCTGTCTGCTTTTGCTTTATTTTCTTCTGCTATTGCTTTGCGTGCCCAACGAACGTCTTGCATATGGACCTTTGCGCCGGCCGTTACAGAAGGGTGAATAAAAAATGGCTTAAGCCATGCACTCCAACTCAGTCTATCGACCAAGGGTGCGACTATTGGTTCATTTGACATTATCGTCTCCAGTGTGGTTGAAAATAAAAGGAGCCAGTTTACCCCGATTTTCATTAAAAGTAAACTCCTAATTCAATATCTAGCGTCATTTTGTTTGGGGATAACACAAGTCCTTGATTTTTCTGGGGTGGGCAAAACGAAGGGGTCAAAGCAGGAAGGGGGCAGATCTAATATTGAAACTAGGTCCAATTATGGTTAACAAATAGACACAATATAAGAACCTAGTTGCAATATTAGATCTGACCCCTTCCTCATGATAGTATGCTCCCATGAAAACCAAATCTAAAATTCTCTATTGTTGCCGCGAATGCGGCGCTACAGCTCCGAAATGGGCGGGGCAGTGCGCGGATTGCGGGGCATGGAATACGATGACTGAGGAAATTGTGCAAAAAGCACCACCTCAAGAGGGTCGTTTTGCTGGGTATGCCGATGCCGCAGGGTCGCGAGTGACCTCCATTGCTGAAGTCGATTTTGATGAGTTGGAGCGCGTATCAACTGGCCTAGCAGAATTGGATTTAGTATTAGGTGGCGGATTGGTGCCTGGCTCTGTCATTTTAATCGGCGGTGATCCCGGCATCGGAAAATCCACGGTATTATTACAGACTTTATGTAATTTAGCAGAGCAATATTCCGCGTTGTATGTCACCGGTGAAGAATCCTTACAACAAGTGTCTATGCGCGCAAGACGTTTAGAATTGCCGGATAAAAAATTAAAATTACTGGCAGAAACCAATATTGAGCGCATGATTGCCATTGCGCGCACAGAAAATCCGCAAATTATGGTGGTGGATTCCATTCAGACTATATATACCGAATTATTATCGTCTGCGCCGGGTGGTGTAGGACAAGTGCGAGAATGTGCTGCACAATTAGTGCGTTTTGCAAAACAAACGGGCACAGCGCTTTTTTTAGTGGGTCATGTCACAAAAGAAGGTGCGTTAGCGGGCCCGCGTGTTTTAGAACATATGGTGGATACTGTTTTATATTTTGAAGGTGATCAAGATAGTCGTTATCGAATGATTCGCGCGGTGAAAAATCGATTTGGTGCTGTCAATGAATTGGGCGTTTTTGCGATGACCGATAAAGGATTGCGTCAAGTCAGTAATCCGTCAGCGATTTTTTTGTCACGTTATGAAGAGCCGATTTCGGGTAGTAGTGTCATGGTGACATGGGAAGGTTCTAGGCCTTTATTGGTAGAAGTGCAGGCGTTGGTAGCGGAGAGTCATTTGGGAAATCCGCGACGTGTTTGCGTAGGGCTGGATCAAAATCGCTTAGCGATGTTGCTCGCAGTGTTACATCGGCATGGGGGCGTGGTCACTTTCGATCAAGATGTTTTTGTGAATGTTGTGGGTGGTGTGCGCGTGAGTGAAACTGGCGTGGATTTAGCCTGTTTATTAGCGGTTTTGTCGAGTTTGCGAAATCGACCTTTACCGATGGATATGATTATTTTTGGCGAGGTTGGGTTGTCTGGTGAAATTCGGCCTGTGCAGAGCGGCCAGGAACGTTTGCGTGAAGCGCATAAACATGGATTCAAAAGTGCGATAGTGCCTCTGGCCAATGCGCCTAAGAAAGAAATTCCCGGGATGAAAGTGATTGCAGTGAAAAAATTGTCTGAGGCGCTTGAGGCGATTTAACACTGTCTATTGCTATCTATTGGGATCGCCCTCTGAGGTTTTACGTTAACCTCTTGCGTTCAATGGGCCATCCATGGCCCGTCCCGCTATCATCCTGATACCTATTCACTCCAGAGGTTAACGTAAAACCTCAGAGGGCGATTTTGCCACTTCGTTATTACGTGCTCCTATCAACTTCGCACTTCATTAGGAGCGAAGACTAGTTAAGGATCGCTTGATCCCTTTCACGTGACCCCGGAAAAAAAATCTGCTATCTTTTAATTATATGTTTTCTGGATCGCCACGCTACGTTCCACGCTACGTTCGTGAGGACGAAGAAATATTGCTGAATTATTGGAACGAGGAAATTAACATGTTTGCGGATGATTTAAAAAT
>CAYUMZ010000272.1:0-3036 GCA_964446105.1 uncultured Gammaproteobacteria bacterium
TACAGTGATGCCAATGCCATCGGGCATACAGGTTACACCGGTACCTCTATTTGGATCAGCCGTAACAAAGGAATTTATGTCATATTGTTAACAAATAGAGTATTTCTTAATCCAAATCCAACTCGACATGCGCGGGACCGGTATTGGCGACAAAAAATTACATCGGCTGTGTGGCGAAATTTGGGTTTCACTGTACAAAATCCATTGTATCATGAAAAGTAGAGGAAAAATTAAGGTGGTAAAATGAGGAAATTATTATACTTTTTTATTGTTGTCTTAACTATTACGCAAATATCAGTTTATGCACATCAACCGATTTTATTAGGAGCTGATAGACTTCTGACACCAGAATATAGCCATTTAATTAAAAATAAAAAAATTGCCATAGTGGCGAATAATGCTAGTCTTGATAGCCGCGGACGTTCTATTGTGGATGTACTCAAAAAATATCAAGAGACTAAAGTCGTTGCGATTTTTACACCCGAACATGGTTTTAATGTGACTGAAGACGACAAAGTATCTGATAACCAGAGTGAAAATATTCCTGTTTATTCGTTGTACGGGCCTCGTAAATCACCCGCAACTGAGCAATTGTCTGGTGTTGAAGTCATTGTCTTCGATTTAGAAACAGTAGGAGTACGCTATTATACCTATATTACAACCCTAGCGTTGGTGATGAAGGCGGCTAAACAGGAAAATATTCCGATTGTTGTTTTGGATCGCGTCAATCCACTGGGTGGACAGCAGGTTTCAGGTGCCATGCTCGATGAAAAATATCTGGGCAATTTTGCTGGATACTATTCAATTCCAACGTGTTACGGAATGACCATGGGTGAGTTAGCGCGGTATTATAATCGTTATTTTAATATTAATGCGGATTTAGTTGTTGTACCTCTAAAGAATTGGCAGAGAAAATTTTTATTTGATGAGACAAAATTGGTTTGGCATGCACCTTCTCCAGCCTTGCCAACATTTGAGCAAGCTTTTTTATACAGTATTTTTGGACCCTTTGAATCATTACAATTGGCAGTAGGAAGAAGTCAGACAAATAAAGAAGCATTCAGACAATTTGGGGCGCCATGGATTAGCGCTGAAGATGCGATGGTTCTTGTTACCCAATTAAATAAACTTAAATTACAGGGGATTAAATTTGAAAGAATTGCTTGGACACCCGACCGCGCAAAATATGAGAAACAATTATGTCATGGATTTTCTGTAAAAATTCTAGATCAAAAAAAGATTAACTCGCTGAAGACTTTTATTGAAGTCGCAGAGGTTCTTCATATCAAATTCGGTGATAAATTAAGAATTTCTGGAATGGACGGTATGGTCGGTACTGCAGATTTTCGAAAGACCATCGAAAATAATGTACCCTCAAAGGAAATTATTGAAAATCTCAAAGCAGGCAATGCTCAATTTATGAAACAGCGGGCCGCGGTGTTGATGTATCAGTAGATAGGCCAAAAATCCATGATGAGTCTATAGACAAGATATGCTTTGGATGCAAAATGGAACAGCTTGTTAGAGCAGTTACTCGTATGGCGTAAAAATATTGTATAATAAGCCTTGACTCTCACGTTACGTCATATCTTACCGTAGCGTCTTCATTGAGCGGAGTGAGCAAAATGCCTTATACAGTGAATACATTAGCGAAGCTTTCAGGGGTTAGCGTCAGAACTCTTCATTTCTATGATGAAATCGGCCTGCTGAAACCTGCGTATTACGGTGAAAATAATTACCGTTATTACGAAGAAGAGCAACTCTTGATGCTTCAGCAGATTTTATTCTATAGGGAATTAGGCATTCCACTCAATGAAATACGTGAAATTCTCACAAGCGAGAGCTTTGACAAAATCAAAGCATTAACCTCGCATCGAGAAATTCTTGTCAAAAATCTTGATCGAACCAAAGATCTAATCATGACCATTGACAATACTATTAAACATTTGCGAGGAGATGCAACGATGAAACACAAAGATCTATATTATGGCTTTGATTCTGAGAAGCAAAAGGCTCATGAGAAATACTTGGTTGAGCAGGGAATTATCACGCAAGAATTTCTAGATGAAAGTCACAGAAAAGTGAAAGATTGGACTGATGCAGATAAAAATGCGTTTATTCATGAAGGGGAAGCGATTATGAAAGCCTTAATTGAGGCGCTTGAAAACAAGCTTACACCTTCAACTGAAGAAGTCCAGGCTATCATGCGTCGCCACTATGTATGGCTAGAAAGAAGCTGGAGTCCAACAAAGGAAAAATATTTGGGGTTGATCGATCTTTACGAGACACCTCATTTCAGGACTTTCTTTGACGATCGCCATCCGAATTTATTGGCCTATATTCAAAGTGCGATGCGTGTTTTTGCCGATCGGGATTTATCGTAAAACCATTGCCTTACTTACCGAGTCGTAAGTAGGGCATTTCTATTCCTCAAAGTTGACCCATATCCAGTAAATAATTTATAATTTTGTGGTTTACTGCTAATGAGGCAAAATTTATGCTGAGCAAACCGACACGATCTATCGTTATTTGTGCTTTAGGTACTTTTCTTGAATGGACTGAATATTCCATCTATGGTTATTTAGCCGCAAAGATCAGTGCTTTATTCTTTCCTCAAGTAGATCCTCGAGTTGCACTGCTCGCTACCTATGGAGTATTTGCTACCGGATTCTTCGCTAGACCTATTGGCGGCATAATTTTTGGTCACATTGGTGACCGATGGGGCCGTAAACAAGCACTTACTTTTTCAATGGCTTTAATGGGGCTGGCAACTTTCAGCATGGGTATACTACCAACATATTCTCAATGGGGACTTATAGCGCCCGCATTATTATTACTCTGTCGAATATTACAAGGTTTAGCAGTATCAGGAGAATTTAATGGGGCTGCAATTTTTTTAATTGAACACGCAGATAATCATCACAAAAATAGTGCTGGCAGTTGGATCGGATCGGCTGCTGCAGCAGGAATGTTATGTGGTGCTTTAATGGTCTCTGCAATTTCTCACGAAGGTTTACCGAATTGGAGTTGGCGTAT
>CAYUMZ010000273.1:0-3035 GCA_964446105.1 uncultured Gammaproteobacteria bacterium
TCAACAAGAAGAAATCGCACCAGCGCTTTCAACACCTGATTATATTTATATCATTGCCGGGGATCCCAATGGATTAGCGTTTAAAACACAACTCCATAAACCAAAAGAAAATGTACGCGTCGTCAGGGACAGAATAACAGATTCTGTGGTACCCTTAGAAATTACAACAAATGACAATAGAGATATCATTATTTATGCTGTTAGAGAAACATTTCAAGAAACCGATAAAGAATATGTCTTTGACGCGCTTCTTCCGTTGTCTGCGTTTTTAACAGGAAAAGATTTTCTGCTAAAAACACTGCGAGATAAATCAGGACGAACCGTTCTGCACTGGGCGGCCATAAGCGGAAGCTTTGCAATGTTAGACACTTTGGCATACGGTCTTGATCATCTGAAGAAAAATCTAGTTGTGCCCATAGATTCGCCACCTCAGTTCTCATCAACTGACTGTAATCAAAATACCGTAACTCATGAGATTGCAGCTTCAGGACTCTATGAAATTTGCATCGAAAATACTACTCACATATTGACCTTTGAAACACGTACATTGACATTCTCACACCCATCATCTTGTCAAATTGCCCGCATTAAATCGCACCATCTTGCCAGAATGATTGCCAATTCTGACATAGATTTTTTCGCAACGCGTAATTCATTTAGGGAACTACCTTTGCATCGAGCGCTTTCACACAATCAGAGCGATACTTTACTCCCACTTCTACTGCGTGATTCTAAGGCACCCATAAGGAATATCGACAAAGATTTATTTGGAACTAACGGCTCTGCACCTAATGTTTCAGTATTACATTACGCAGTAATGTCCCCTGAAATTCATTGGACCACCGTACAAGTCATCCTTAAAACTTTGCCGAGCCTTCTTGATGCACAAGATGCTCACGGTTATAAGCCGATCGATTATGCAGCTGCTGCTTGTAATGTTCCAGCACTGTTAGTATTGCTTGCTTCGGGCGCAAAACCTGTAGCAGCACAGCATAAACGTGAATCTACATTTGCCTTATCACTATCTGCATACACATTTCATGATGATGAATTGCATGTAGACAACGATATACCACTACATATGGCCACACAAATTTCAGGATTCAACACTATCGTACAAAGTAGAAGACTAAGACACCGTGATTTTCCTGTCACAGACGAGAACAGTCGATTCATCACCGAAGATGAATTAAAACTGCTTGATGAAATTCTCGATAATGATGAAATTATGAAACATTTCGATACTCAAGTAACAAATCGTTTACGGTTTGCAAGCATAAATACACTTTTAAGCAAAGATAAATATGAATCTAAGCCTCTAGACCTTAAAGCTAACCCTGATAAGTTAGCAATTCGAATGCGTGAATATGCTTTACTCCCGACTGTACTTTTCTTATCAAGAGGACTGCAATTTGGAGAGCGTGAAAAAGCTGCTGCGTATTATAATCCCCGCGGCACCCAACTCGTTCGGCTCACACAATATTACAGCGCTTTCTTTTATGCTCCTGTCGATTCACAGAAGAAACAGCTACTGGCTGGTTTTGGATTTGCAAAAAATGCCAATCTAACACTTACAGATTTGCCTAATTCTAATCTTAAAGATGCGATCGATGGATTTAAAGCCTTACTGGAATCCTCTATTACAGCGTACCACCTCCCTTGGGTTGAAGATGATGCCCAACCAAAAAATGGGACAATTAAATATAAAGTTGATGCAAAGGGGCAAAAAATTCCATCTTGGGGTATGTGGTGGGCAGGCGAAACTCCACACAAACCAATTGCCATCAAAATCATTGGTAAAGTTGAAGCACTTCAGGAGAAAATTCACGCATTAAATGAACAGCCTTCAAGACATACTGACAATCGTTCTGGTGCTGAAACATTGTATCAAGAATACAAAACAGAACTGCTCTCTCTTATCGATGAAGCTCTTCGTAAAGTAGACAAAAAAATGCTGCATGCTAAAGATACAAGTGATCCCGCTTCTACAGACTTTAGAGCACGATGTATGGTTGCTAAAGCGGTCGCAACGAAAGCATCAATAAATCCTGATGTTGATAAGGTTGACCATACAACACATTCGCTTTGATTATATCAATAATGATGGGGCAAGCTGGGCAGAATTTTTATAAAATTCTGCTCACCCGAGATGGGCGAAATATGACATTTGCATCTTGTGGCAGGGAGTTAATTCCACCATCATCATTCACCTCAAATGCTAGAACCAGTAAAATGTTCAGATTTTGTCCAGGTCGGGTTGAGCAGCTTTTTTTTAAAACCGGAGTTTACTGATGTAAATGAGGATTTTAAAAAAATGCTGAGCACCCGAGATGGGCGAAATATGACATTTGCATCTTGTGGCAGGGAGTTAATTCCACCAGTGTTTCTTGGGTAGATACGGTTCACATCGATTGAGCTGACCTTGATAAACGCGCGACCGCGCTGACACTTTTCTCGCAACACTCATCAACCAAGGTTGACCACGATATGATCTCGCAGCATAACCATTGAATCCTTCGTGGTAAGCAAGATAAAGCGCATAGGTATTGGTTTTCGAAATGTTTAATTTACGATTCGCAGTTTGCGCATACCAGCCCACAAAATCGAAAGCATCCTTAAAACTACATCGACTTCCCGAATAATTACCCGTTTGTTTTTGATAATTTTTCCAGGTTTGATCAATTGCCTGAGAATATCCATATGCCGACGTCGGTCGTTTCCAAGGAATTATGCCCAGACACCATTTACGTGGAGGTCTTGCATTGGCAATAAACGAAGATTCTTGATGCATAATCGCCATTTGCACGTGAATGGGAACTCCCCATTTTTTTTCTGTCGATTGTGCAGCCCAATACCATTCAGGATATTCATTAAAAATACTACAGACATCATCAATGCACTGTGGTTGGCAAGTCATACAACTGGTCAGTGTTAACATCAATATTATTGCCATTAAATGTAATGCTATTTTTTTCATTCATGCGTTCTCACACGTTGACTAACATGACACAATAATTCATAACCAATTGTGTCAG
>CAYUMZ010000274.1:0-3033 GCA_964446105.1 uncultured Gammaproteobacteria bacterium
AATTCCTACTAATGGAACAATTCGTGTCAAAAAGAAGTTACTGAAATCGCCTACTTCTTTCTTTTCAGATTGAATTGCAATAAAAACTTTCAAAATATCAAGAAAGAGATTCAACACATCTAAAAACAAATTCAGTGCAGCTTCCACCGGTGATTTGAACGCGCCGATTTTCAATAAATAAACGTCATACACTAAATAAAGTGAAAAAACAGCAACGCCAGCAGCGCCATAAAGCAACATGACTAAAGGAGTTGGAAAAATTAATGCAATTAGGCCGACAATAAGAAGACCTGTTAATGCAGTTGATAAAAATGATCCCAACAGCGAAATTCTGTGTAAACTAAAAGTAGCTTTTGTCCATGCATAAGCGGACAACGCGATTGTCATTCCCGCCGTTGCAGCCGCTGCTGCACAAATAATAAACATGCCATTTTGCACGGTTGCAGCGATTAATACTAACTGAGGGCCTAATACGATTCCCAACGTAGTTGCAAAGACTAAGAAGGCATAAAATGCACCAGAATAATTTTCAAATCCATAATGAAGGACAAGAAACGTGAAGAATGAAATCAACATGGTGACTAATGCTACAGGAAGAAGAGCGAAGGCAAGCGGTGTGAAAAACGCTAATGATGCGCCACCTGCAGCGAGAAAAAGTGCGTAGAAAAAGAATCGCCATGTTTGAGCAACAAATTGATTGCTGCCTTGTTTGGCAATAGGCACTGAACCTTCATGAACAGCTTTTTTCTTTTTTCGTCTTCTCCCACGCTGGCCCTCAGCAGCACCAAACCGATCAAATTCTTCATCTCGATAACTAACACTAGCCATAATCCACTTCCTCTCTCTTCAATTATTTGGATAATATTAACAAAATCACAGGGAATAAACAACAAAAAACTCCGTATTTGCTTGATTTTCCCTGCCTTTCGCCCCTCTTTCAAGAGGCACTCTCGATCAAATTAAGAGGAGAGTTACCCCTCCTCTCGAACCGTTCCAAGGGATCCGACAACATTTTTATCTTACATACCTGTCGCTACGTACCCACTCGTTATACACAACAAATATTAATGAAATCTTAACTCAAAAACTGTGATCAACAGCAATTTACGCTAAAGCAGGACATACCTTCCTTCTATTTTGATGGATAATCTGGATGTGCAATTTGTATCAGAAAGAGCTATAATTTGACGAGGTAACTGTATATTAAGAGCTAGTGAACATTCCGAGGTTAATTCGATGAAAAAAATGTGGCCCATGTCGCGCGAACTAATTAGTGGTATCCGAGCTAAATGCATAGAAACGTATAGAAATTCTAATTTTTTATTACTACAAGGCCAATTTGGTAAGCATCCGTACCAAAATCTTATTGCCCTTGCTGTTCATCGCAACCCTCCACAATTTACTCCTGAAGAGCAAGCTGCACTTAAAGCTTGTGATGAATCTGCACGCGTTATCGTTTCACAAGATCATCTTCCAATTATTCGACAATATTTTGAAGACCAAAAAAAAACGAACTCCAATTTAGGAAAACTCTACAGGACAATGACATTCGGTGATTTTTTATTACGCTTAATTCAAAAACGTTACAAGTGTGTTTACTTAAATGGTAGACTCGTTGTGCCACGTTCAAAATCTGATGTTTTAGCTCAGGCGTTGTTAAAAAATAAAATCACAAATTTCATTTCTCTAAATCCAAATTTTCGTTATCGACAGCTTCTTTCAACTATTGGAACTCCAGCTGACCGCAATCAAATCTTCAAAGAATATCTCTCACTCAATGAATTAATCTTTACCCCCTTATTAATCCCACAAGGTATTTCAATCGTAATAGGTACTGGCTCGCGTCATATTTCTTGGCCCTATGTCGAAGAAGCAAAGAATTGTACAGATATTGTGATATTATCAAGTCCCGTTGCTCCTGAATTCGATGACGGAATTACTTTACATTTAGATTTCTTATTCAGCGTCGTTATTAACGATCCAAATCCAAACACCCAATCTAGAATAAACTCTATTAAAGAAGATATTCCACTTATCAATGCCGCTAGAGCAATTTATGGTAATAAATTAGCAATCGATTTTACAGTAGAGCAAGCGAAACAAAATCAAGAAAATGATTTTATCAAAATAGTTGTTTGGGGCACAGAAATGTGGCTTTATAAACCCGCTTATTTTTCTAGACTAAAACCTTTAATTTCGACTTTATTACTCAGCAGCGATGAAGCCATGCAACGAGCTAACGCTGGCACTGTATTTAATCTTAAAGGCATGGGCTTAGGTGCCTTCGGTTTCTCAGAACCTGATAATCAAGTTATCATGGAAAAACTTTATATCGAAGCAGTCAATGAAGTATTAAAAGAAATCTCACCTAAATTTAATCATATTCGAGTCGTGAATCTTATAAATTTACCTTCTGATTTTAATAATAAAGATCGCTGGGGCAACACACATCACATTTCCACCTTTGGTAACGTAGAATTGACTCGCAGTGTGATGGCACCTACCGAAAAAACATTACCGAAGAGAGATGATATTGTTGGGGCAACACATTTTTGTGGCGACTCAGGTTCCTTAGTGGGAAATGAAGCCCAGATTGGAGCTCCACGCACAAGTAGTGACGAACCAGCCGGGGTCTATTCACAGCTGAATCCACGACAGCTCGACTCTAGCAACAACCCTACACTACAATCCGTTGATTGCATTTCTGTCTTGGACCTCCATACCAATCAATTAACATCATTCAAAAATAGCGTTTTTGCAGAAAATTGTGAAACGGCGTCTTATAAAACATCAACTGTTCATAAATTTAACTAAATCGTCAGAAATTATCTATTGCTTAACGTAATCTTATGAGTTATTATGCAGCCATCAATAACTGGCTAGAAAGGGTAACAATGCGAAAATATCTCTTAAGCGTACTTCGACCAGCGATTTCTCAAGCTGAATTAGCGCGAATTCATCAAATTCAAATGCCAGTCACCAAGACATACGCACAAGTGCTTAAAGAATTAGAAAGAGAAGTTGATGAATTTG
>CAYUMZ010000275.1:0-3027 GCA_964446105.1 uncultured Gammaproteobacteria bacterium
AGATTTGTGATCAAAAAGCCCAGGCAGCCTATGATAGGCATGATGGCGAACGCCAGTAAAGCCCCTTTTAATTCCCAACCTAAAAATCCGACAAACAGTAAATTTAAGAGTAAATAACTCAGCGACATTAAGCTAATCGCAAAAGCATAACGATAGGGTTGATGAATCATTCTTAAAAATTCGCAAAACATGAACACTATGCCCATGGCGATGGCATGAATAATAATTGTACCGAGGGTTATCACGTTGATATCGAGAGATAACCAATGAGTTGGTAATAAAGTTGTTATAATTAAAGTTAGAGTCCCAACAACGATACCCGAGAACAAACTGAGCCAGAGTAAGGTGGTCCATAATGTGGCTATTTTTTCATTATCATTTTGAAGATCACTGCTGAAGCGTTGCGCAGCGCCTTGAAGACCGATATTAAAAATTGGAGCCAACAGGGTGGCAACAGCAATGACTGTTGCAAGTACTCCAAACTGGTTGGGTGTGAGATAATGTGTTTGAAAAGGAAGTAAAATAATTTGAATTAAAGCCTGCAAAACAATCATGCCAAAATAGATCATTGTACTGCTGACAATTTGTTTATGCATATTAATTTCCAATCTTATCTGAAGCGAGTATCGTGTTCACAGAGCAAGCCAGTTCTCCATCTGAGAGTCGAATTCTTAAGTGATCTCCAACGCTAATCTTCTGAGTTGATCGAACAATTTTATTATCTTTAGTTGTAATGGCATAACCACGAGTTAAGGTATTCAATGGACTGACTGCATTAAGTGCACGACTCGCATTTTCTAATTGAAGTTGTTTATTGCCTATTAAATGTTGAATTGAAGTGTAAAAGCGATCTGACAAAGTCTGACAGAGTATTTGGTGGGATTTCAATGTGTAAACTGGGCTTTGATTTTGCAAACGAGCCTGAACATTATTAAGAGATTGTATAGATCGATGAATTATCGTTTGCCATGTTGAATGTAATCGTTGCTCTAAATGATCGCAGTGTTGTGAGCGTTCACGAATAATTTGTCCAGGGTGTTTAAGACGTTTTCGTAAATGCATGATATTTAAATTGGCATGATGTAAAAATGTGCGCCAATTTTGGTGTAGGCGGGCAAGGAATTGGTCTACTTTATGCTGCCATTCTTGTCTATCAGGCGATACTAATTCTGCGGCGGCAGTGGGTGTTGCTGCCCGATGATCAGCGACAAAATCTGCGATGGTAATATCAATTTCGTGACCCACTGCACTAATAATGGGTATGGTGCTATCATAAATTGCTCGAGCAACAATTTCCTCATTAAAAGACCACAAATCTTCGAGTGATCCACCACCACGTCCGACGATTAAAACATCGCAGTCACTTCGCTTATTAGCTTTTTTAATGGCTTGAACAATTTGCGCAGGTGCTTCACTACCTTGAACTGCTGTAGGATAAATAATAATCGGTATAGAAGGAAAGCGTCTTTTTAGTACACTAATAATATCTCGAATTGCTGCACCCGTTGGAGACGTCACCACACCGATGCATGTGGGTAATTTGGGTAAGGGTTTTTTATGAGCAGCATCAAAAAGCCCTTCGGTAATTAATTTTTTCTTGAGTGCTTCGAATGCGCGTTGCAATGCACCATTGCCTGCTTCTTCAATTTGTTCAACGATGAGTTGATATTCACCACGACCTTCATACAAACTGACTCTTGCTTGAACACGAACAAGCATGCCATTTTCTGGCGTAAAACTTAAACCTCGGTTACGCTGACGAAATAATGCGCATCGAACCTGTGCTTTTTCGTCTTTGAGTGAAAAGTAGAGGTGTCCAGAACTGGGACAGGCCAGATTTGAGATTTCACCTTCCACCCAAACTAAGGCAAACGACTCTTCTAAAACCGCCTTCGCTAAGCGATTCAAATCGGAAACACTGAATATTTCAATGTCCGATTCACTTGTGGTGGTTTGAAAGAGATTCATGAATCATTTTCCTGTAGTTGGCTTTTGGTAAAAATAACAGAAAGATCGGGGCGGGTCTAACGTTGATAGCAAAGGGGCAGGATTTGCCTCCTTTCCTTGACATGCATATTCATAAGCCCATCGTCTCATGATCAATTATTTAGCCAGATATAGAGATTTAAGTATATTGCAAACATTAACCATAACAAATAAGGAGTGAGTAAGAATGACACGATCTTTATTTTACGAAGTGTCATAAGAATAATACATAAAACCAATATGACCATTAGCGTAATGCAAATCAAAGCAAATCCTGTCATATGATAACGAAAGAATAGGGGTGTCCAAGACCAGTTTAGAAGGAGTTGACTGAGGTACGCTATTTTTATCGACTTTAGTTGTCTAATGTGATTATTCCAAATCGCCCACCCGCAGACACCCAATAGTGCATACAAAATACTCCATACGATTCCAAAAACGTAGTTAGGTGGAGTGAGAGGTGATCGATTTAATGTTGCATACCATGAACCAATATCGATCTTTGTTAAATTGCCAATAATAACACCGATAGTAATAAGTGAGAAAATCCAAATTACTAGGGATAGATACCTTTTATTGGTTAAATTCATGTTTCACCTCGTTTAACAGTTACATAATTATAACAAATAACCTAGGGGCAGGTCTAATAGAGAGCAGGGGGAGCTCTGACCTCGCCGGAGCTAGTTGGAAAGCTGGCCGGTATAGTAGATTGATATATTTATTGAAATATATCAGATAGTGTCGTATAATGACACTATCTGATAAAATATTGAGAGATTGTTATGAGTAAGCACCTTTTGCATCAGCTGATTGTCTGGCCAAAAAGCTTCATTACTGGAACGGATTTACGCATCATCATTCCAGGGACTGATAATGCACGGAAATCTATTGTGAAAAGAGCAGCCCAAGCGGGGTATCTGGAAAATTTGAAACGTGATTTGTATCTTATTAGAAATATTCCTAATAAACTAAAAATCGATGTCTTCGAATTAGCCCAATTTATTTATAGTCAATCGTATAAAAGCTTTGAATATAAGATGA
>CAYUMZ010000276.1:0-3027 GCA_964446105.1 uncultured Gammaproteobacteria bacterium
GAAGATTTCACGCATTATGTCTCGCATAATTCTTGCAATGTCAAACTACTTAAATACGCTCGGAATTCTTCACCCACTTCAGAATGACGCAGCGCATAATTCACAGTCGCTTGTAAATAACCTAATTTACTACCACAATCGTATCGCACGCCATGAAATTGATAGGCAAAAACATCTTCTTCTTTCAACATTCTTGAGATGGCATCGGTCAATTGAATTTCACCACCCGCACCCTGACCAATTAAAGCTAAATGATCGAAAATTTTAGGCGTTAAAATATAGCGCCCCACGGCTGCCAAATTGGAAGGTGCTTCAGCGGGTTTTGGTTTTTCAATAATATCTCGCAAACATCCAGTCGATGGATCTCTCTCATCCAAAGCCATAATGCCATATTTATGCGTTTCTTCCGGAGAAACACGCTGGGCAGCAATTACGCTGCTCGCTGTACTTTGGTAAATATCGATCATGCGCTCTAAGCAATAATGACCTTCGCAATCAATTAAGTCATCGGCCAACAACACCGCAAAAGGCTCATCGCCCACAATAGGCTTAGCACACAAAACCGCATGACCTAATCCCAATTGATTGGGTTGACGTACATACGCACAATTCACACCGGGTGGTAAAATATCTTTAACGATAGAAAGCATATCGAGCTTGCCGCGCTCTTCTAACTTAGATTCCAACTCAAAATTTGAGTCGAAATGATCCTCTATGGCTCGCTTGCTAGAACTTGTCACAAAAATCAACTGTGTGATACCCGCCGCTACCGCTTCTTCGACAGCGTATTGAATCAAGGGAATATCCACTATAGGAAGCATTTCTTTAGGGCTAGCCTTAGTTGCAGGCAAGAAACGAGTCCCCATTCCTGCCACTGGAAATACCGCTTTAGTCACTTTTTTCAGCATGATGACGCCTTCTACAGTTGATAACTCAGAGCAATGTTAAGACAAATTAGTCTCTATCACAACCTCAGTATTTCCCGATGAGCATTTTGGAGATATCAGCCATTTAATGCCTCAATTCACAGCAAAATCCCTATCTAATATTAATTTTTTATGGTATAATGCTGATATTTAAAGAGCTTATATAAAATCACTTCGTGCGAGGACAATTATGAAACTGACATCAGCAGCAGAATTATTTTCATCACTAGCAAAATTACAAGGCAATCCAAATGTCCAATTTGTCGATTCCAATGATCCCAGCGTGAAGGGATTATTGCCACAGTTACTACAACGATCTACAAACACAGATTTAGAAGGCCCACTCGAACCCGTCTTTTATGCCAAACCCTTAGAGTCATTACTGATTGCTGATAAACCTCCAGCATTAGGCGGTATCATAAAATCAATCTCGGTTAAGGACTTTTGTGAACAACAAAATATTCAGTGGTCAAATGCTCCTCTTGTACATCAAAAACGTCGACAAAAATTATTTCAACAAGTCGCGGCTGTTGCTTTAGAAGTTCACACTTTCCAAACTTGGAATAAGGGAGCCCATCATTTTGTTATTGCTGACATGAGTACAAACCAAGCACCACAATACAAATCTGTTGGAAAAGGTGCTTTTTATTATTCAAAGGATAAGAGTCCTTTAGCAGCAGGTGTCTGTGTTGGAAACTATTCAGGTGTAATTGTTTCACAAGGTGATGGAAAATTTTATCCCAATGGATTTCTCGCGGGCAAAGATACAACTCAAATGAATACGTTTTGGCAACTATACGGACGTGCACTCTACGATGCTCAGAAAATTCAAAATATTACTACATTTTTCCAGCATGCTCTTCTCGAAGAAGATCTTGAGAAAATTAACATGCCAGAATATCTCAAAAAGTTAGTCCTAACAGCAAACCTTGTTCCAAATGGAGGTGTCAACTCCCCTATTCCAACAGTCAGTTTCATCTCTAGACGAGAAATTCAGGATGGGGAACCGTTGTGTTATCCGTACGGCAATTATTGGAAAGATATGGCTGAAATCAAAGCCGGTGATGGAAGTTTTGCATTATTTGATTTGGACGGTGATATTATCGGAATGGTAGATCTTCGAAATCAATTTACGCTTAATCCGCACTATAATCCCGAAGGAAAAAGGCCTGCTCCTCGCTGCGATGCTGGAGCAAATGACAAGGTTTGTGCTGTCTTACAAGAATCAACAAGAGTAAATCCAGACTGCGCAGTGATCTTTCTTAATAATATCCGTTTCATTGCGGATTTTCATCTCAACCGTAAAAAATCTAATGCTGAAAATTATTATGATAAAAATGACATTGCCGTCATTAAAAAAATTCAGACCCTGGGTTCTCACGATGATTCAAATCAAGTTTTTGAACTAATAGAAGCATTTATAAAAAAACTCAAAGTGTCTCACAAACATCTTGAATCATTAATTTTAGAATTAGCGATACAATTAAATTTTTATAAAGGCCATCGTCAGTTGCTCGAGACAAAACATAAAGCCGAATCTGTCGCTACTCAGAATATCCCTCATCAGCCTACAGCTGCTCAGTTAGATGAACCAACCATAAAAGTACTTTATTCAGTACTGAAACAAAACACGACTGAAAAAGGCTGGAAAATGGATACAAAACAACATTTTTGGATCGAAGGCGATGAAGTTTTATTACGACAAATCCGTGCTCATCTAGATAGTTTTTCAGTCACATCGACTTTACAAAAAGCCACCAATTCTCAGCATTTTCGACTAAAATTACACGCGTCAACTCTTCTAAACAAACATCTCACTCCGATGAACGCGAGAGATAGAAAAAAAGACTCAGGAATTTCTCTCGACACGAAAAAATAAACTTTTTAAAGCCCTCATAGTCGGCGTGAGAATCCAACTGATGCTTTATCAGAATCGAAGAAATTAAGAAGGATCTGAGGAGATGGACTGGGCAAGATGACCTTTTCAAGAACACATTATCTTCGCATCAATTTGTATAGCGCCCAAAGTCGGCGTGAGAATCCGAACGTCTTTCCGGGAATGGCTCGCTCGGCTCCCCCTCGCTGCGCTTTATTTCCCTCC
>CAYUMZ010000277.1:0-3025 GCA_964446105.1 uncultured Gammaproteobacteria bacterium
GTGAAAAAACAGGTTTCTTTGTGACCGTATGTGATTTCGAATTTCTTTTCGCTTTGTATCGTTGTGATCCTTCCTCTTTAAGGTTTATGAAAATATCTTTTTCAGCCTATAGGCTGAGAGCCCAATATTATATCGCAATTTTCTCTCAGTTCAAACACTTGCGTATTAAATTTACAGGGAAATCTGAGGGCAAAGTGTGCCCCCCGGATATTTCATAAACAATCTTTTGCTCCTCGTTGGGATTATTCAAGCAATATCCGGGTGTCAAAATGCTCTTAAGGGAAGTTGCTTTCCGGGGATGGATTCCTGGGGTTTCGTTACGCCGATATGCCTATGTCGAAAACATAGATGTTACGATGATCTTTTGATAGAATAGGGCGTTTTGGTATTTGAGGCAAAGCGCCCGAAGCCCTATAAAAAAGGGGATTTGGTGCTTTGAATGGTTAGGAATTTGGGAGGGGGAAAACATGTCAGAATCGCAAGTATCGCGGAATTCAGTAATGTTAGGTTGGGCTATCTGCGGATTAGGGGCATTATTTTACTGTTATGAGTATCTTTTGCGTATTGAACCGAGTGTGATGGTTCCAGAATTAATGCGGAAATTTCAACTATCTGCCGAAGAATTCGGGTTTATTACTTCACTTTATTATATCGCCTATACACCCATGCAAATTGTTGTGGGTATGATGACAGACATTATGGGTCCTCGAAAAATGCTTACCATCGCAGTACTGATATGTGCATTGGGAAGTTTACTTTTTGGCTCTACTGACTTGGTGTGGCTAGCGGGGACGGGTCGATTTTTAGTCGGTTTTGGTAGTGCATTTGCCTTTGTGGGTGTGCTCAAACTAGCTGCTATCTGGTTGCCAAGTAGCCGATTTGCGCTCTTTGCAGGTCTTGCAACGGCCTTAGGAATGATCGGTGCCATGATGGGGGTTGTGCAATTATCGAGCCTGGTCGAGACTCTGGGTTGGGAAAAGACGGTGTTTGTTGGAACTGTCATTGGTTTTCTACTGGTTCCCGTCATTTGGCTGGTTGTTAGAGATACCCATGGCGATCCTGAATTTATGGAACCCCTCGAACGGGTCACCTTTAGAGAAGCCTTATCAGGGGTTTGGTTAATCGCTAAGAACATTCAAATGTGATATGCCGGAGCGATTGGACTTGCGATGTACATGTCGTTATCGGTTTTTGGTGAGCTGTGGGGCGTAGACTTTTTAGAAAAAACCTATGGATATTCTCCGCATGAGGCCTCTTTTGCTAATGCTATGGTTTTTGGGGGCTGGTTAGTGGGCGCACCTTTTGCAGGATGGTTTTCTGATCTACTCCGATCTCGTCGAATGCCTTTGGTCTATGGCTGTATATTATCGGGAATATGCTTCCTGATACTGATGTATTTGACACCACAATCTCCGGCGATTGTTTATTCATTGTTATTCCTATTCGGATTTTTCTCTTCTGCAGAGATCGTGTGCTTTGCGATTGGACGAGAAAATTGTCCATTTCACATGTCTGGCTCTGCTGTATCGTTCGTGAATATGTTAGTGATGTTTGGAGGAATGTTATTTTCACCGTTGGTCGGAAAATTGCTCGATTATACATGGGGTGGGCAAATGATCGATGGCGTGCGCACCTATACTGCGGCTAATTATCGAGTGGCATTAGTCATGATACCTCTAAGCTTAATCGTTGCGTTATTTTTAGCGATGCTCATGCGAGAATCGTACGGTGCAGGTGAAGATGCCTAACGAACAAACTACCGCGCGGCTGCGATATCGCTGCCGCCGCGGTATGCTCGAACTCGATGCGCTCTTAGCGAAATTCATATCATCACCTCAATTTACACAGCTCAGTGAAGCACAAATTGAAACTTTTGATCGTTTGCTCGACGAGCCGGATCCACAATTATTGCGATGGTTTATGGGGCTAGAAGAGTGCGCTGATAAATCAGGTGTCGTATCTTTAGTTGTTAGTTCTTTTGCAAAATCGATAGAATAAAATCATAAATCCAATTCGGTCAGTATTATTTTTATTTATAAACACGGATATTCTGGTGCTAAAGATGCGACGACATATCCGACATATTTTTCCATTCTCGAAGCACACCTAAAACGTCTTGGGGAGAATTCAGTGACTTTCCGCTGTAATTTTCGGCGGCTTTTTTGACAGAAGGTTCAGAGCAGCGCAAAAAAGGATTGGTGCGTTTTTCAAGTGCAAGCGTTGATGGTATCGTAGGAAGATTTTTTTCGCGTAATTTTGCTGTTTCTTTAATTCTGTTTTGAATTTCGGCATTCTCGGGCTCAGCTTTTTCTGCAAATCTTAAATTAGAAGCTGTATATTCGTGGCCGCAATATACCAATGTATTTTCATTGAGAGATGAAATTCGCCTTAGAGATTCATACATTTGACTGACTGTACCTTCAAATATTTTTCCGCATCCACCTGCAAATAATGTATCACCTGTAAAAATAAATTGATCATTATAGTAGGCGATGTGCCCCAGTGTATGTCCTGGAATATGCATTATTTTCAATGAGATTCCTATTTTTGTTAAATCAATTTCATCGTTATCATTTAATAAGTGTGTCATTCCAGCAACAGGTTCTTTAGCCGGACCATAAACAGGAACGTTAAATTTCTGTAATAACTTTTCAACGCCGTTTGTGTGATCCCAATGATGATGAGTAATCAAAATTCCCGCAAAGCTAAGATTATTTTCGTCAAGAAAATCAAATACAGGATCTGCTTCGCCAGGATCGACGATCACACATGATTGATTACTTTCATTGATTATACAAGCAATGTAATTGTCCGATAATGCATTAATTAGTTTAATGTTAATCATGTCGTCCCCTGGTATCGCATTTTTAGAAACACTAAAAGATGCAGAAATTTGACTGTGAGTGAGAATGAGTGTATCAAAAAATTGAAAATAGATGCTAGTGAGAATTAATTTACGATTTTTAATCAGCGTTTTTGAAAAACAACTAACAACTCAAGATACGACACCATATTTTGTTTATTT
>CAYUMZ010000278.1:0-3018 GCA_964446105.1 uncultured Gammaproteobacteria bacterium
TCGACATGCACCTCAGGCTTTGTAATCCACGTCGAAACCAAATCGCCCCCGTGTTCAAAAGCTTGAGAGTTCTACGTAAAGTATAGCAATAAATTGGGTAGATATCCAGTGTTTATGGGGCTTTCGAGGGGTTGTGGATCTATTCTGAGATGTGTGAGGGCCTTAGAAAGGCTGAATTTTGGGCCTTTCAGGGCTTTACTTTGGCTGAGAGATGGTATATAATGCACGGAATTTACTAGTTCACGGTATAAACAGACGCGACACAGTTAAGGAGCGGCACATGGCAACACTGACAGTATTTGGAAACTATTCGAAACGGCAACATCAGATGGCTCGGATTGAAGACTATAGTCGAGCAACGGCTCATTTTGAAAAATCCATTCAAAAATTGAAAGACAATTTTCAAAACGGTCTTGAATATATTAACAAATTGAAACTGGATAAAGAGAACACGACGGACGAAATGCAATTAAAACAAATTGATGTTGATCTCAACTATCTTGAAAAACATTTTGATCACACAGAAATGAACAATAAAATTTCAACATTAGAAACTAAGCTTCACAATCATCGTGTGCGGTTAAAGAAAATGGTCGAAAAGCACAATATTAAAAATACAAAAGTTGAAGACCGAGAATAATTTAATTTATTGTGATCGAGATTGTTCAATAATTTTCATTGCGCCTAATTTAATTAGGCGTTCACCTACGTTTTTTCCGAGTTCATACGATTGAGATGCTGATCCGGTATCGCTCGCTGTAATGCATTCTGAGCCATCAGGTAACATCACATTGGCTGATAATGTGACTGACTGTCCGTGGCATTGTGCAAAAATTCCGATAGCGGATTTACAATCTCCTTTAAGAATTTCTACCACACCACGTTCTGCAAGCCAAGATGCTTGCGTGTCAGGATCTACTACGGATTCAAGGAGTTTTTTAACGTTTTTATCGTCGCTTCGATATTGTACAGCCAATATGCCTTGATTAATGGCAGGCAGCATTTCTTCCGATGAAAAAGTTTCATACTGTAAATTTGGGATATTGACTCGATCTAATCCTGCTGAAGCCATAACTGCCCCCATCAATTCCTCGCTATCATCTAATTTTTGCACGCGCGTCGTCACGTTGCCTCTGAATTCAACAACAATTAAGTCAGGTCGAATTTTATGCAAAAATGCACGCCGTCTTAAACTGGCTGTGCCTACTTTTGAACCCAGTGGTAATTCAGAAAACAACAAGCGCTGATTGTCATCTCCCATTTTTTTTCCCAAAAATGCATCGTAAGGGTTTCCACGTTTTAATACTGGGAGCAGAGCAGTACCTGGCTCAATTTCGTGAGGAATATCTTTGCTGGAATGAACAGCAAAATCAATTTGATTATTTAATATGGCGAGTTCAAGATCATAAACCCAGTCTTTTTTATCACTGTGGCTTGCAGCAGCTGTGCCTTGTTTTCGATCACCCAGCGTCTTGATTTCATTTCGTTCAACTTTCAACGTTGAGTGTGACGTTTCTAGCGCATCAATAACCATTTGTGTTTGAGCTAAAGCCAGAACGCTGCCTCGAGTACCACAACGAAGTTTCATAGTTGATCTCCAGTTACAATTTTAATATCAATAACGCAGAATACGATAATATAATACGCGCTGCAATCGTTATTATCGAGTGATTATGGGCGCGGGACCTTGATTTCAGGGAGCATTCCAAGAATTATCAGGTGTAGTCTATACTTAATGATGAGTGAAGCAGTAAGAAGGAGAACGCCATGAGAAAGTTGTTTTTGACTCATCCACACCATGCCGGCGAAACCTATTTAGTTCATTGTAAATTTGCTATTTGGGCTGGATTGCAAATGATATTAGCTGGATTAATTTGTATCACACATGCAATATTTCCTTTTTTATTCGAACACACGGCAAGTAGTATGATAATTCCCCTTGCTGCTAAATTATCGGGTAGGGTTGAAACCGTACGCGTTAGTAAAAAATGGAAAAAAAATGCCAAATCAAAAAAATAAAATCCCATCTATAGCAATTGTTGGCGGTGGATATTCAGGAATATCTATGGCAGCCAATATACATCGATTTGCACAGGACCCCATCCAAGTTTATTTGATTGGCTCTTCAATGTTGTTTGGTAAAGGGTTAGCCTATTCTACTGACAATCCCTTGCATCTATTAAACGTAAGAGCAAAAGACATGAGTGCACTACATCATGATAATTCACATTTTGTACAATGGTTGGAATTGAATAATTATTATAAAAAGCTCGGTATTAATTCAAGTGAAATTCCAGAAGAGTTTATATCTAGGAGTATTTATGCTAAATATCTAGACGCTATCTTAAACTCATTGCTGAAACCATCAAATTCAGGTTGTGTGGTTGAATTAATTAAGAGTGAAGCGCTCTCAGTGAGAGAAAAAGCTGAAGATATCTCTATAGGGGTATTAGATGGTAAAGAGTTGACTGTGAAAAAGCTTATTTTGGCTTATGGCCATATTTTACCTACGACTCATTTTATAACAGATAATAGTATCGATATCATACAAAATCCATGGGATTTTAACCTGTATAAAAAAATTCCAGAGAAGAGCAAGGTTTTGATCATAGGATCAGGTTTAACAATGATAGATGCTGTAATTCAGCTTAAATCACAAAATCATAGTGGTAAAATAACGGCATTATCTCGTCATGGTCTTATGCCCCATGTGAATATGCTTGATTCTGTAAAATATTATTTTAATGACAATTTATTTCCAATGTCATTAAAAAAACTGATTTCTCTAGTCAGGAGCGAAATTAAATTACACCCGGAACAGAAAGGATATCATCAGGCTTTATTCAAAGCTCTCCGTTTGAGGGCAAATGATATTTGGTCTTCATTTACTACACATGAAAAGAAGCAATTTATTAGACATTTAGCGCCCTATTGGGAAGTGGTTCGACATAGGATTGCCCCAAAAGTTGCAGAGTATGTTAATGTCGCTATCATGGATCAAACCGTTGAAGTTATTTC
>CAYUMZ010000279.1:0-3004 GCA_964446105.1 uncultured Gammaproteobacteria bacterium
CCAAAGATCGCGTCTGACTTTAAGAATTTCTACTTCAAGACGCAACTGATCTCCGGGCACTACGATTCTTTTAAATCGCGCGTCATCCACTCCTGCTAAAAAGAACCAATTTTCATCATTAGGAAGCTGATCCAGTGTCTTATAAATCAAAATCCCTGCCGCCTGTGCTAATGCTTCAATTTGAAGAACACCCGGCATAACAGGCGATTGTGGAAAATGACCTGTAAAATGAGGTTCATTCACACTCACGTTTTTGATTGCCACAATCGATTGATTGGGCACACAGCTCACCACTTTATCAACCAATAAAAAAGGATACCGGTGAGGCAGTGTAGCGAGTATCTCATTAATTGTGATCGTGCTCATCGTTTGCTTGCTCCAATTTTTTAACACGATTAAAAAGTTGATCCAATTGTCGTGTACGAATCACTTGACGGTGCCATTGTAAACGCGGCTGCACTGGGCAGCCAGAAGAATAAATTCCAGCTTCGGTAATCGACTGCGAAACTTGGGCTCCCCCCGTTAAAATCACCTGATCTGTGATTTCCACGTGGTCCGCTATAGCACTAGCACCTCCAATCATACAATGCTTACCGATTTTTGTACTACCTGCAATACCAACACAGCCAGCGATGGCTGTATGAGCGCCGATCACTACATTATGACCAATTTGAATTTGATTGTCACATTTAACGCCATCTTCCAAAATAGTGTCATCCATCGCACCACGATCGATGGTGGTATTAGCACCAATTTCAACGTCATTGCCTAATGATACGCCACCCAACTGTGGTATTTTTATCCAACGCCCCTGATGATTAACCAATCCAAAACCATCAGCACCAATAACAACCCCACTGTGAACCGTCACACGGTCTTTAGCTTTCACATTGGTGTAAAATGTAACATTTGGAGCTAAATGGCAATTATCACCTAAACAACTATCGTCACCAATCACACTGCCATGCCCTACTCGGGTTTTCGCGCCAATTTTCACCCGTTCACCAATGACGCAATGCGCGCCTATACTCGCAGATGGATCGACTGTCGCCGATTGGGCAATAACAGCAGAAGGATGAATTCCCGGAGCGAATTCGGGTGTTTTTACAAAAAGTGCTGCTAACTGAGCGTGACATAAATTCGGATTATCAACAACGAGTGCATTACCTGAATAATCCGATAAAAATTCTTTTGACAAAACTATTGCAGATGCATTACTGCTTTCTAAAAGTGTCTTATAAGTAGCAGACAATAAAAATGTAATTTCACCCTGCGTTGCTCTGTACAAAGGTGCAATTCCCGATATCACAACGGAACCATCACCCACTAAACGTGCGTTGAGTTTTTGAGCTAATTCAGCCAGTGTGAACATTTGATCTCCAGGTCGAGAAGGGGGTCAAGTCTCAACTTGCTACATTCTCATAGAGAATGTGGCAAGTTGAGACTTGACCCCCTAACCTTTAACCTTTAGCTATCTAATTTCTTCATTACTTTGTTTGTAATGTCTAAGCTATCATCCATATAAATCGCTGCTTCTTTAGCAATAACGATCGTATATTTATCTTCAGCCGCAATTTTCTTCACGACATTCTGAATATTACCAATCATCGATTGAACCGCTTCATTTTGAGCTGTCATTGCTTCTTGCTGTAAAGTACCTTGTTTTTGTTGCAATGCTTGTTGTTCATCAATGATTTTCTTTTGAAGTTTATCTTTGTCAGCTTTACTCATAACGGCTTCATCGCGTTTCATTTTTTCAATATCCGATTTAAAAGCATCGGCTAATTTTTGGAGCTCTGCTTTTTTAGGATTAAAACGCTTTTCTAAATCTGCACGTAATTTTTCAGCAGGTTTAGATTTTGTCATAATCAATTGCATATCTACAGTTGCAACACGCATATCAGCAGCTTGTGCCACACTAATTCCAGCCATCAATAAAGCCGCTGTTAAAGTTACAAATACTCTTTTCATCAAATTTTCCTCACACTAAAATTAAAAACGCCTGAATAAAGTTTACGTCCTGAATAATCAGAACTTGCCCCCTATTCCCTATAAACTGGTGCCCACTGAAAATTGGAAAATACGAGGTGTATTAAATTCACCCGGTACTTTATTCAGAGGGTAACCCACACTAAATCGCAACGGACCAAACGGAGACAGCCACTCTAGATGCACACCCGCACTATAGTGTAAACGGCTAAGATCGAATGGATAATCTCGCTCTACTAGCACTTTATTTGGATTGTCACATTCCACCCGCTTTAGATGGAAATGAGAATCGAATACGTTACCCGCATCAAAAAAGAGTAATGTGCGAATATGTTCACCAAACCATTCTGGCATGATCAATTCTAAGCTGCCTGTTGTCAAAATATTACCACCAATCGTTTCATGATTAACGTCTATAGGCCCTAAACTATTATCATCGAATGAGCGAACCGTATCCATACCACCCGCATAATAATTCAAGAAGAACGGCAAGGTTGCGGTCGAACCAAAGCCATTTCCATAGCCTAAACGCGCTTTAGCATTAAAAACAAAATGCCATGGCAAAGGATGGTAGTAAGACGCATCGTAATTCGCCTTATAATATTGCAAGCTATCTTTAGTCGCTGGAACACCCACATTCAATTTTAGAGAATGTCTAAAACCTTCGGTTGGGAAAATCGCTCTATCGTAAGAACTGTGACTCCAACCCATACTTAAAGTAAATTGATCAAAAATATGGCCATTATGACGGACAAATTTTTGATAGACCGTTGGATTATCTTTGCATTTACTTTTATCCACCATTAAATCGATATTGCTATAGCCCATGCCAAAAGAGAAATGATTATATTCAGATATTGGCACGCTAAAATTAACGCTAGTGCCATAGCTATCCATGCGATAACTACTAATACCCACATGACCCGGTGTCGTTTTTTGATAATACGCTGTGATACCAGCACCAATACCTGACATCGTCAAATACGGTTTATAAAAATCAAAACTATAATTTTGA